>JBEBBF010000290.1:0-16251 GCA_041158545.1 Pseudomonadota bacterium
ACACCGCAACACGACGGCCGAGGAAATCTGGCGCGATACCGACGGCCAGGTCGACATCTTCGTGGCCGGCGTCGGTACTGGCGGCACCGTCACCGGGGTCGGCGAAGTGCTCAAGGCGCGGAAGCCCGGCGTCCGGATCGTCGCGGTCGAGCCGGATGCTTCGCCGGTGCTGTCCGGTGGCCAGAAGGGGCCGCACCCGATCCAGGGCATCGGCGCCGGTTTCGTGCCGGGCATCCTCAACACCCAGGTGTACGACGAGGTGGTCCGGGTCAGGAACGACGATGCCTTCGCCACCGCCCGGCGGCTGGCGACCGAAGAAGGCTTGCTGGTGGGGATTTCTTCCGGGGCTGCGGTGTGGTCGGCGCTGGAACTGGCCCGGCGTCCGGAAAACGCCGGCAAGCTGATCGTCGCGATTGTCCCGTCCTTCGGCGAACGCTACCTGTCCACCGCGCTGTACGAACACCTGCAGGTGTAGCAACGAAAACGGCCGCAGCCTTGCCGCTGCGGCCGTGTCCGGGGCGCCGGCTGGCGCCCCGATGCGGCTTCAGACCCGGAAACGGGCGACGTTCTGCTGCAGCCGTTCCGCCAGCGTGGCCAGGGTCCGCGACAGTTCGGCGGTTTCCCCGGCGGCCCGGCTGTTCTGTTCGCCCAGCTGGGCGATTTCCTCGATGTGGCGGGCGATCTGGTTGCTGGCGTCGCCCTGTTCCCGCAGCGCGTCGGAAATGGTGTTGACCTCGCCTTCCACCTGATTGGCGCCATTGACGATGCCCTGCACCGACTGCTCGGCGGAACTGGCGGCGCGGGAGCCCTTGTCGGCCAGGGAAACCACCGCGTTGGTGCTGGCGATGGCCTGCTCGACCCCGGTCTGCATCGTGACGATCTTGTCGCTGATGTCGGCGGTGGAGCGGGCGGTGCGCTCGGCCAGCTTGCGGACCTCGTCGGCGACCACCGCGAAACCGCGGCCCTGTTCGCCGGCGCGGGCGGCTTCAATCGCGGCATTCAGCGCCAGCAGATTGGTCTGTTCCGCCACTTCCTTGATGACCTGGACGATGCCGGTGATTTCCTGCGAGGCGTTGCCGAGATTGCGGATGCTCTGGGAGGCCTGTTGAATCTGCTGGGTGACCTCGTTCATCTGCACGATCACCGATTCGATGACCAGGCTGCCCTCGCGGGCGGCCTGGCCGGCGCTGACCGAAAGGTCGTGGGCGCGGCTGGCGTTGTCGGCGACCTGATTGATGCTGACCGTCAGCTCCTCGGCGGTGGCGGCCATCGACGAGCCGGAGTCGGCCTGCCGGCTGGCGCCGCCGGAGACATCCCGTGCCGCCGTCGCCAGCCGGGAGGCGGCGCTGGCCAGCTGGTCGGAGCTGCTGCGGGTTTCCTGCAGCGCGTTGCGGACGCCGGCGATCAGGCGATCCACCGCGGCGGCGGTTTCGCCGACTTCGTCCTGACCGCTGACGCCGATGCTGCGGGTGAAATCCCGCTCCCTTTCGACGGCGGTGACGGCGTCGCGGATGCGGTGCAGCGGCCCGACGATGCCGGCGCGCAGCCACAGGGTCGCCACACCGCCCAGCGCGAGGATCGCCACCAGCAACAGCGTGATCGTGGTCTTGGCGGCGGACAGCGTGGCTTCGCTGTCCTTGCGGGCGCGGTCGCTGTTTTCGCTGGCGTGGCTGACGATGCGCTCGATGCTCGGCAGCAGGCTGCGGAAGGCGCTGCGGCCCTTGTCGCGGAAGTAGCTCAGGGCCTCGTCGGTCTTGCCGGCGCGGATCAGCGCTTCAAATTCCTTGTGGCTGACCAGATAGCTGTTCCGCTGCTGCTGGTAGTCCTGATACAACTGCAGCTCTTCGCTGCCCAGCGCCAGCGCCTTGTAGGCGGCGTCGTGCTGTTCCAGCGCGCTGATGTTCTGCTGCATACGCCCCACGGTTTCCTCGATTTCGCCGTTGCCGCGGGCGACCAGCAGCTGGGTTTCCCGGTTGCGGAAATCGAGCAGGTCGGCGCGGATCGCGCTGCTGTAGCGCACCGCCTGCAGCCAGTGGCTGCTGACGTTTTGCAGGCTGGCTTCGATGCTGTCCAGCTTAGCCATGCTGACCAGGCCGAGAACCAGCGTCAGCAGCAGGGTGATGACCGCGTTGAGTATCAGTTTTTGCGAGATCTGCATGCGCGCTCCGGCGGGGTGTGTGGGTAAGGGTAAACGCACCATGTTACTGAATAAGGAGAAATTAATGTTCGCCAATAATTTCCATTTTCCGCCGGCAAGGCTGTCGGGCGATTCATTGAAATGGAATAAATATGCCGGCCGCGACGTGCTGCCGCTGTGGGTGGCGGACATGGATTTTCCGGCGCCGCCCGCGGTGATCGCGGCCTTGCAGCAGCGGGTCGCGCACGGGGTTTTCGGCTACGCCGAGCCCTGGCCGTCCTTGCTTCAGGCGGTGCAGCAGCATCTGCGGGATGCCTACCGCTGGGAGATCGAGCCGGACTGGCTGGTCTGGTTGCCGGGGCTGGTGTCCGGGCTCAACGTCTGCTGCCGGGCAGCGGCGGGGGAGGTGCTGACGGCGACGCCGATCTACCCGCCCTTCCTCAGCGCCCCGCGCCAGGCCGGGCAGGCGGTGCGGACCGCGGCGTTGCGGCAGGAAGCCGGCGTCTGGGGCTGGGACTGGCCGGCGATGACGGCGGCGCTGACCCCGGCGACCCGCCTGCTGCTGCTGTGCCATCCGCACAACCCGGTCGGCCGCTGCTGGCGGGACACGGAGCTGGCGGAGATGGCCGACTTCGTGCAGCGCCACGACCTCCTGGTCTGTTCCGATGAAATCCATTGCGGCCTGATCCTCGACCCGGCGCGCCGGCATCGGCCGCTGGCCAGCCTGGCCCCGGAGATCGCCGCCCGCAGCATCACGCTGATGGCGCCGTCGAAAACCTTCAACGTCCCCGGCCTGGGCTGCGCCTTTGCGGTGATTCCCGACGCCGGGCTGCGGCGGCGTTTCCTGCGGGCGATGGCCGGCATCGTGCCGCACGTCAATGTATTGGGGCTGGTCGCCTGCGAGGCGGCCTTGCGGGATGGCGAGCCCTGGCGGCAGGCGCTGCTGGGGGTGCTGCGGGACAATGCCGCCCAGGTCGAGGCGATGGTCGGGTCGCTGCCGCAGCTGGCGATGAGCCCGGTGGAAGCGACCTATCTGGCCTGGATCGACGCCCGCGGCCTCGGCGTGGCCGACCCGGCGGCGCATTTCGAGGCCCACGGCCTGGGCTTGTCCGACGGCAAGGATTTCGCGGCGCCGGGCTGGGTGCGGCTGAACTTCGGCTGCGCCCCGGATTTGCTGGCGGCGGCGCTGGATCGCTTGCGCCGGGCCTGCGGCTGAGGGCTGGGGGCGATGTCCTGGGATGCGCTCAGGGCCGGACTGCCCAGGCGCCGGCTTCGCTGACGATCCAGTCCAGCGGCTGGTCGTGGGGCTCGGGCAGGATGCTGTCCACCCGTCCCAGCTCGAAACCGATGCCGACCGCCAGCGGTCGCGGCTGGTAGCGGGCCAGGCTGCGGTCGAAATAGCCGCCGCCGTAGCCCAGCCGGTAGCCGGCGGCGTCGAAGGCGTTGAGCGGCAGCAGCAGTACCTCGGGGCGCACCCGCTGCCCGGAAACCGGGGTCGGGATGCCGTAGCGGTCGGGTTGCAGCGCGTCGCCCGGCTGCCAGCGGTGGAATTCCAGCGGCGCATCCGGGGCAATCACCATCGGCAGCGCCAGCTGGCCACCCCGTTCTGCCCAGGCCAGCAGGGCCGGGCGCAGGTCCGGTTCGTTGCGGATCGGCCAGCAAAAACCCAGGCAGAGACCGGGTGGCAGCGGCAGCGCCCGGAACAGCTGCGCCGCGACCTGGTCCGACAGCGCCCGGTGCCGGGCCGGGTCCAGCGCCTCCCGCGCCGCCAGTTTTTCCCGGCGCAGCGCCCGGCGAGCGGCCTGACGCTGGGCGGCGAGCGTGTTATTCTCAAATAAGTCATCCATGTCATCAATTTAGCACATGAAGTTGAAGTTCATTCTCAAGCTGGGAATTGCCCTGCCCGTGGCGTTTTCGGCGCTGGTTTCAGCGGTTTTTGCCCAGGATTCCCTGCGCGATCCAACATTTTTGCGGGCGCGGGACGCATTTCGGGCCGGAGACCGGCCGAAACTGGAACGGGCGGCGGGCGAGCTGGGCAACCACGAACTGGCGCCTTATGTGGAGTCCTGGCAGCTGCGGATGGATATCGAGCAGCTCGATCCGGCTTTCATCCAGGATTTTTTACGTCGCTACGACCGCAGTTATGTCGCGGAAAAACTGCGGGCCGACTGGCTGCGGCTGATGGCCAAACGGGAGCGCTGGCCAGACGTGGAGCGGGAATACGCCCGGCTGATCGCGCCGGAACAGGATGTGAGCTGCTACAACCAGCTGGCGCGGCTGAAGCGGGACGACAAGAGCGTGCTCGACGAGATCCTGCCCCTGTGGCGGACGCTGCTGGAGCCGTCCGAACCCTGCGTGCTGGCGCTGGAAGCGCTGATCTGGGAGAAGCGGGTACTCGCTGACGATGTCTGGATCCGGGTCCGCCGTCAGGTCGAGACCAACAAGCTCAGCTGGGCGCGGCAGACCCTGTTCTACCTGCCGAACAGCCAGAGCCCGGACCCGCGGCAGCTGGAGCAGATGCTCGACCGGCCGCCGGTGTATCTGGCCCGGCTGCCGGCCAACTGGTTCACCACCCGGCCGGGCCGGGAACTGGTGCTGCTGGCGATTTCCCGGGTGGCGCGCAGCGAGCCGGCGATGGCCGCGGAGCATCTGGAAAAACTGCAGGCCCGCCTCGGCGCGGCGGAGCGGCAATGGGCCTGGGGGCAGGTTGCCTGGCAGGCGGCGCAACGGCATCTGCCGCAGGCGATGGAGTGGTACGCGCTGACCGGCGACACCCAGCTGTCCGACGAAGTGATGGAGTGGAAGGTGCGGGCGGCGTTGCGGGCGCGGGACTGGGCGATGGTGCACCGGACGATAGAACGGATGCCGCCGGCGCTGGCGGCACTGCCGGAATGGACCTACTGGCTGGGGCGGGCGCACAAGGCCGGCGGTCAGCTGGAGGTTGCCAACCAGCTGTTTGCGCGGATTGCCGGCCAGACCCATTTCTACGGCAACCTGGCCGACGAGGAACTGGGTCGCAGCGTGCCGGTGCAGCCGCGGCCGCGGCCGCTGACGCCTGAAGAGCTCAACGGCGCCATCCAGAACCCCGGCCTGCGCCGGGCGCTGGCCTTCTTCCGGCTTGAGGCCCGCACCGAGGGCGTCAAGGAATGGGCCTGGACGCTGCGCGGCATGAGCGACCGGGAGTTGCTGGCGGCGGCGGAACTGGCGCGGCGCCAGGGCATTTACGACCGGGCGATCAACACCGCCGACAAAACCCAGTCCGAACACGATTTTTCGCTGCGTTTCCTGGCGCCCTACAGCGAGCAGGTGCGGCCGGCGGCGCGCAATCAGGCGCTGGACGATGCCTGGGTGTATGGCCTGATGCGCCAGGAAAGCCGCTTCGTCACCTCGGCGAAATCCTCGGTCGGCGCTTCCGGGCTAATGCAGTTGATGCCGAAAACGGCGGAATGGGTGGCGAAGAAGATCGGCTTGAAGAATTTCCAGCCGGGCCGGGTGAATGACACCGAAACCAACGTGCTGCTGGGGACCAGCTACATGCGGATGGTCATGGACAACCTGGACAACCATCCGGTGCTGGCGTCCGCCGCCTACAACGCCGGGCCGGGCCGGGCGCGCAAGTGGCGGGCGGAGGTGCCGCTGGAAGGGGCGATCTATGCGGAAACCATCCCGTTCTCCGAGACCCGGGATTACGTCAAGAAGGTCATGAGCAACGCGGTGTATTACTCGACCCAGTTCAACAACCGCCCGGATTCCCTGAAGGCGCGGCTGGGGGTGGTTGGCGCACGAAATGGCGGAGAGCCGCCAAAAATCGAAGATTTGCCTTAAAATTCCGCTTTTTAATGAATCCGCTTCGGGGCTGAAACATGGATATCAAGAAGGTCTTGCTGTTGGGGGGTAGCGGCTTTGTCGGTACCTACATCGCCAATCGTCTGGCAGAACGCGGTTACACGCTGACGATTCCGACCCGGCGCCGCGAGCGCACCAAGGCACTGATCATGCTGCCGAATGTGGAAATGCCGGAAGCCAACATCAACGATCAGGCCCAGCTGGACGCGCTGGTGGCCGGTCAGGATGTGGTGATCAATCTGGTCGGCATCCTGCACAGCCGCGACGTCAAGCTGCCGTTCAGCCAGGATTTCGAGCAGGCCCACGTCGAACTGCCGAAGAAGATCGTCGCCGCCTGCGAAAAGGCCGGTGTCCGCCGCCTGCTGCACATGAGCGCGCTGAAGGCTTCCGCTGCCGCCCCGTCCGAATACCTGCGCTCGAAGGCCGCTGGCGAAGCCGTCGTGCTGGCCGCCCAGGGCAAGCTGGACGTCACGGTGTTCCGGCCGTCGGTGATCTTCGGTCTGGGCGATGCCTTCCTGAACACCTTCGCCAAGGTGCTGAAGCAGGCGCCGCTGTTCCCGCTGGGTTTCGGCCATGCCCGCTTCCAGCCGGTGTGGGTGGCTGATGTGGCCGACGCCTTCGTTGCCGCCCTGAGCGACGAAGCCAGCTTCGGCCAGGCCTACGACCTCTGCGGTCCCAAGACCTACACGCTGCGCGAACTGGTGGATTACACCGCCCGGCTGACCCGCAGCAACGCCCGCATCCTGGCGCTGTCCGAAGGCTGGGCCTATCTGCAGGCCGGCCTGATGTGGCTGCTGCCGAAGCCGGTGCTGTCCCCGGACAACCTGCGTTCGATGGAAGTGGATAGCGTCGCCGACGCCGGCTGCACCGCGTTCCCCGGCTGGAAGCCGACGGCGCTGGAAGCCGTGGCGCCGACCTACATCGCCGGCAACAACCCCAAAGGCAAGCTGGACAGCTTCCGTTTCCGCGCCGGCCGCTGAGCCGCGTGCGCTGAACCCGCCGCCTGCGACCCATGCAGTGTTATATCGTTGGCGGCGCGGTGCGCGATGCCTTGCTCGGCCTGCCGGTCAAGGATCGCGACTGGGTGGTGGTGGGCGCCACCCCGGAGGCCCTGCTGGCGCAAGGCTTCCGCCCGGTCGGCCGGGATTTCCCGGTCTTCCTGCATCCCCGCACCCATGAGGAATACGCGCTGGCCCGCACCGAGCGCAAATCCGGGCGGGGTTATCACGGTTTTACCTTTCACGCGGCACCCGACGTCAGCCTCGAAGCCGATCTGGCCCGGCGCGACCTGACGATCAACGCCATGGCGCTGGGCGACGATGGTTGCCTGATCGATCCCTACGGCGGCCAGTCCGATCTGGACGCCCGGACGCTGCGCCATGTCGGCCCGGCCTTCGCCGAAGACCCGGTGCGCATCCTGCGGCTGGCGCGCTTTTCCGCCCGCTTTGCCGACTTCCGGGTGGCGACCGAGACCCTGGGGCTGATGCGTGCCATGGTCGCCGCCGGGGAAGTCGATTTCCTGGTGGCGGAGCGGGTCTGGCAGGAGCTGGCCAAGGGGCTGATGGAGGCCCGGCCGTCGCGGATGTTCCAGGTGCTGCACGAGTGCGGCGCGCTGCAGCGGCTGCTGCCCGAGCTGGCGGCGCTGTTCGGCGTTCCCCAGCGGGCGGATTACCACCCCGAAATCGATACCGGCGTCCATGTGATGATGGTGCTCGATTACGCCGCCAGCCAGGGCTGGGCGCTGCCGGTGCGCTTTGCCGCGCTGCTGCACGATCTGGGCAAGGCGCTGACGCCGGCGGACATCCTGCCGCGGCATTTCGGCCACGAGGAGCGGGGGCTGGCGCCGGCGGAAGCCCTGTGCGCCCGGCTGAAGGTGCCGGCGGAGTGTCGCGATCTGGCGCTGCTGGCGGTGCGCCATCACGGCAACCTGCACCGGATCAGCCCGGATCGGGCCGAGCGGCTGAAGCCGGCGACCATCGTCCGGGTGCTGGAGCAGACCGACGCCTTCCGGCGGCCGGCGCGCTTCCTGCAATTGCTGCAGGCGGTCGATGCCGACTTCCACGGCCGGCTGGGCTGGGCCGAGCGGGACAACCCGGTGCCGGGTCTGTGGCAGGCCTGTCTGCAGGCGGCGAAAGGGGTCGATCCGGGCGCCATCGCTGCGGCTTGCAGCGACAAGGCCCAGCTGCCGCAGCGCATTCATCAGGCGCGGGTTGCGGCAGTCAGCCGCCTGGGTGGCGAGCCGGAGGCACTTTCTGCCGCGGATTCCCCGGCGGCAGACTCACAACACGCGGGCGATCAGGCTGAGTAGCAGCGACAGCAGCAGGGTTGTGGTAAAAGGAAAGTAATACTCCTGACCGCGCCATCGCCAGGTCACATCACCTGGCAGCTGCCCCAGCCGCAGCACCCGACGCAGCCGGGGCGTCAGCAAACCCAACAACAACACCGCAACGGCCAGGGTGAGCAACAGCTTGAGCACCGGGCGGGTCCCCCCAACGAAAATCGCATTAAAGCACGCCATGCCTACTCCCAAAATCCAATCGACTTTTGTCGGCGGCCTGGAAGTTCTCAGCTGCCTGCCCCAGGGCCGCTGTTCTGCCACGCCGCTGCTGTTCATCCACGGCGCCTTCGCCGGAGCCTGGATCTGGGCCGACAACTTCCTGCCCTACTTCGCCGCCGCCGGTTATCCCTGTTACGCGCTGTCGCTGCGCGGCCATGGCGAAAGCGCCGGTCGGGAGCGGATCGACTGGTTGTCGATCACCGATTACGTCGATGACCTGACGAAGGTGGTCAACTGGCTGGGGCAGCCGCCGGTGCTGATCGGGCATTCGATGGGCGGCTTCGTCGCGCAGAAATACCTGGAACACCGCAGCGCCCCGGCGGCGGCCCTGGTCTGCTCGGTGCCGCCCCAGGGGCTGGTCATGGCGCAGTTCCACCTGATGTTCCAGAAGCCCGGCCTGTTCATGGAGATGAACAACCTGCTGAGCGGCCGTCAGGTCAGCCTGGAAGTGATCCGCGAAGCCCTGTTCGCCGAGCCGGTGGATAACGTGCTGCTGAATAAATTCTTCACCCACATGCAGATGGAGTCGCAACGGGCACTGTGGGACATGTCGATGTTCAACCTGCCGCATCTGGTGATGCGCAAGCGGCCGCCGCTGCTGGTGCTGGGCGCCGAAAAGGACGTGCTGGTGCCCGCTTTCCTGGTCCAGGCCACCGCCCGCACCTACGGCGTGCCCGACCACATCTTCCGCGGCATGGGCCACGGCGTGACCCACGAACGCGACTGGCGCAAGGTTGCGGACTATTTGCGTGACTGGCTGCATGCCGGCGGTTTCTGATTCAGGCTAAAATTTTTTCCCGTTTTCCTGAACCGCGCTGCCACCGCCATGAAAACACCACCACCACCCTACCCCGGCGCTGCCGGCGACGCCGCCGGGTCGCGCCGGGCCGATAGCGAACTGGCCGCGCTGGAAGCCTCGCTGCTGGCCGACATCGAAAGCTTCGATCTGGACCGGGCGCTCGCCGCCGCCAACGCTGGCACCGCCCGTCGCGATGGCAAGGACCCGACGGCGCAGGAATTCCCCGACATCCTCGCCGAGGGCGCGCAACTCCCCGCCCAGTCCGCCAAGCCGGGCCTGGGCAGCAACCGCCCGGCCGAAGAAAAAGTCATCCAGCCCCCCAGCGGCGGCCTGCTCGACGCCCTCCGGCAGCAGGTCGCCCAGCGTCAGGACATGGCGCAACGCCATGGGCGGAACCAGGGGCTGGCCGCGGAAATGATCGACCAGGGCCTGCGCCAGTTGTTCAAGTACCAGCTGGATCTGGTCCAGCACCTCAATGAACTGCATCCGCCGGTGAGCCGGGAATACCACCTGCTGAGCCAGCTGGAATTCAAGCAGCTGACGTGGAAGAACGGGTTCACCGATTACCGCAGCCAGCCGCTGGGCGGCAGCACCGCGCTGTCCGCGGTCTTCCTCAACTACACGCTGACCGGGCCGGGCATCCAGCGTCTGAGCCGGGAAGGGCCGGGGGTCGAAACCCTGCGCCAGAACCTCAACCAGTACGGCCTGAATTTCAAGTGCGAGGAATTCCGCAACGAACGCTATCTGGTCGAGCGGGCCAGCTTCCACATCGCCAACGAGATTCGCGTCACCGCCCGCTGGGAGGCGGACTACGTCAATGGCGAGGTCCGGCTCTCCACCCGCAACATGACCCGGCTGGGGGATTTTGAATTCCTGGTGCCGCCGGACATGCTGGACATCACGCTGTTCGAGGAATTCGGCCGGATGCTGCTCGGCCAGCCGAACCGCTTCCCGTCGATGCTGCGCCGGCGCTGAGCGGCGCCGCCATCCGTCGGCACCATCCCGCCGGGGAATTACAGCGCGTGGCTGCGGTCGCCGCGCTGGAAGCCGGTCAACGGCGCCTCCAGGCCCTTGCCCAGCGCGATCACCTTGAACAACTCCCCCATTTCCTGCGGCAACACCAGCTTGTTCACCGCCTGTGCGCCTTTCATGTAGTCGAGGCCGGGGTTGGGCCGCTGCGCCAGCTGGTCGAGGATGCCGCAGTTCAACAGGAACTGGCCCTGGCTGGTATAGCCCAGCAACGCCAGCCCCCGCGGGAAGGCGGTGGCGATCACCGCGGTGAAATCCACATGGGCGGTGATGTCCTGCAAGCCGGGAAACAGCAGCGGATCGGGATGGGCATGGTGGCGGTAATGGCACATCAGCGTGCCGCCGTGCCGCTGCGGCAGGTAGTACTCGTGGCGGGGGAAACCATAATCGAGCAGCAGCACCGCGCCCTGGTCCAGCCGCTCGCCCCACTCGGCGGCCCAGGCCGGGCCGGCCAGGTTGAGTTCGCTCTCGAAACCGGCGGGCAGCCCCATTTCCGTCGCCAGTTTGGCGGCGGCAGTGCGCAACGCGCCGCTGGCCGGGCGATAGCGCCAGACGAAACGCCAGTCCTCGCCGTCCGCCTCCAGCCCGACGCCCTTTTCCAGAATGTCGTCCGCCTGCCATTGCAGCAGATGCACCGGCATCGCATCGAGCAGCTCGTTGCCCAGCACCAGGCCGGAGAAGCGTTCCGGCAGCCGGTCCAGCCAGGTCACCCGGGGCAGCAGGTGCGGCACCGCCGCGGCCAGCGTTTCCCGCTGCCGCTGCCGGAGGTCGGCCGAGAGGTCGAGGATCAGATAGTGCTCGGGCAATTGTCCCCGCGCTTCCAGTGCCAGCAGCAGGTCGGCCGCCAGGCGTCCGGAGCCGGCCCCGGCTTCCAGGATGCACGGCGCCGACTGGGCCATCACCTCGGCGATGGGGGTGGCCAGCGCCTGGGCGAACAGCGGGCTCAGTTCCGGTGCGGTGACAAAATCCCCGGCGCTGCCGAACTTGCGCGCCCCGGCGGTGTAATAACCCAGGCCCGGCGCGTAGAGCGCCAGTTCCATGAAACGGGCGAAATCGAGGAAGCCGCCGGCCTCGCGGATCGTCGCCACCAGCAGGTCGCGGACAGCACGGCAATGGGTCAGGGCAGCTTCGGAAGGGGCGGGCAGCGGGGAGGACATTGCGGTAAGCGGCTGAAAAAGCGCGGATTCTAGTCCGCAAGCAGGGCCAAGGCGAATCTGGTAATGTTCGCGCCTTACCCCGACAGCCCGGCGAGGAGACCCCATGCAGCTCGTACAGACCCAGATCAGCCGACGCAATCCGGCGGAAACCGCGCTGGCGCCGCTGCAGGCGCTGCAACCGGACCTGGTGCTGGCCTTCGGAGATGTCCGCCATTTTAGCGCCGCGCCCTGGCTGGCGATGCTGCAGGCCCAGTGTCCCAAGGCGCAACTGCTGGGCTGCTCGACCGCCGGAGAAATCACCGCCCAGGGCGTCGGCGAGGGCGAACTGGTGCTGACCGGGCTGAAGTTTTCCGGCACCGGCCTGCGGGCTGCCGCGGCGCTGCTGCCGGAAATGGCGGGTTCGCACGCCGCCGGGCTGGAGATCGGCCAGCAACTGGCGCCGGACCTGGACGGAGCGCCGCTGCGGGCCGTGCTGGTGTTCGGCCCTGGCGTCGATATCAACGGCAGTGCGCTGGTCGCCGGGATCAGTGCCGCGCTGGCGGCGCTTCATCCCGGCTCGGTGATACCGCTGACCGGCGGGCTGGCCGGCGACGGCGGCGCCTTCCGTCAGACTTTCACCCTCGGCGCCCAGGGCATCGGCGAGCGGCAGGTGGCGGCCGTCGGCCTCTACGGCGCCGCGTTGCACCTGGCCCATGGCTCCTTCGGCGGCTGGGAAACCTTTGGCCCGGCGCGCAAGGTCACCCGCTGCAGCAACAATGTGCTCTATGAACTGGACGGCGAACCGGCGCTGGGGGTCTACAAGCGCTACCTCGGCGACTATGCCCGCGACCTGCCCGCCTCCGGCCTCCTGTTCCCCTTCGCGATGCTGGGGGAAAACCATGACCACATCGGCCTGATCCGCACCATCCTCGGCATCGACGAGGCCAGCGGCAGCCTGACCCTGGCCGGCGACATCGATCCCGACGGCTACCTGAAACTGATGCACGCCAGCACCGACCGGCTGGTCGGCGGCGCCGAAGCCGCGGCCGAGGCGGCGCAGCAGATGCTGGCAGCCACCGGCGACCTCTCCGGGCAGCCGGCGCTGGCGATCCTGGTCAGCTGCGTCGGCCGCAAGCTGGTGATGGGCGACCGGGTCGATGAGGAAGTCGAGGCGGTGGCCGACGTGTTCGGCGCCGACTGCCAGCTGACCGGGTTTTACTCCTACGGCGAAATCAGCCCCTTCGTCCCCGGCGGCGATTGCCGGCTGCACAACCAGACCATGACCATCACCTATCTCGGCGAAGCCTGATTCCTGTTCCGCCCATGCATCGCGCTCTACAACGACAACTGAAACGTACCCTGGGTCTGGCCGACGAGGCCGCATTGACCCGACTGCTGGCCGCTGCCGATCAGGCGGCGCAGCAGGGACAGCTGGCGCCGGAACTGGCCCAGGCCCTGGCCGGGCTGGGCGGGTTCATCGAACGGGTGGACAGCACCTACGAGCAATACGACCGCGACCTGGAACTGCGCACCCGCAGCCTGGAGCTGAGCTCGGCGGAACTCAACGGCCTGAACGCCCGGCTGCGTGAGGATCTCGCCAGCAGGCAACGGGCGTTGCAGACCCTGCAGCAAACCATCGTCGGCATGGTCCCCGGCGCCGAGCAGAACCTGTGCGCCAGCGGCGAAGACCTGGAAGCGCTGAGCACCCTGGTCGGCGAACTGGTGCGGCAGCGGGAAAGCGGCCGCCGGGAGCTGGATGCCCAGAAATTCGCCCTCGACCAGCACGCCATCGTCAGCATCACCGACACCGCCGGCCTGATCATCTACGCCAACGACCGCTTCTGCGAGATCAGCGGCTATGCCCGCGACGAACTGCTGGGCAAGAACCACCGCCTGATCAATTCCGGCTTTCATGCCCCGGAATTCTGGCGGGAGATGTGGGAAACCATCAGCAGCGGCCGGGTCTGGAACGGGGAAATCTGCAACCGCAGCAAGACCGGCCAGCTCTACTGGGTCGCCGCGACCTTCGTGCCCTTCCTCGACGCCGACGGCCTGCCCTACCAGTACATCGCGATCCGCACCGACATCACCGCCAGCAAGCAGCTGGAAAACGAGCTGTCGCGGCAACTGCACTTCGTCGAGGAGCTGATCGAAGGCCTGCCGCTGCCGATCTACCTGAAGGACACCACCGGCCGCTACCTGCGGATGAACAAGGGCCTGGAAGAACTGCTGGGCATCCGCCGCGAAGACTGGCTGGGCAAGACCATTTACGACCTGTTCTCCGAGGACATCGCCGACTTCCACAGCATCCGCGACCGGGAGCTTTACGCCGGCACCGCGACCCAGAGCTACGAGGCGGTGGTGCGGCGCCAGGACGGCGAAAAGCGGGTGGCGATCTACCGCAAGGCCAGCCTGACCCGACCCGACGGCAGCGTCTGGGGGCTGATCGGCACCATCACCGACATCACCGAGCGCAAGGCGGCGGAAAAGGCGCTGCGCCGCGCCGGCCGCCGGCTGGAACTGGCGACCAAGGTTGCTGGCATCGGCGTCTGGGAATGGGACGTCCGCAGCGATCACCTGGAATGGGACGACTTCATGTGCAGCCTTTACCAGGCTGAACCGGGCAGCTTCCAGGCGACCTATGCCGACTGGCGGCGGCGGCTGCACCCCGAGGATGTCGATGCCGCAGCGGCGGCGCTGCAGAAAGCCGTTGCCACCGCCGACGATGCCGCGCCCTTCGACACCGAATTCCGCATCCTGTGGCCCGATGGCCAGGTGCGGCTGATCCGCGCCGCGGCGACGGTGCTGCGTGACGACCTGGGTCAGCCGGAGCGGGTGATCGGCATCAACTTCGACATCACCGAGCAGCGCCAGGCCGAGGAAACCCTGCTGCGGGCCAAGGAAGCGGCGGAATCCGCCAACCGGGCCAAGAGCGAATTCCTCGCCAACATGAGCCACGAGATTCGCACGCCGATGAACGGCATCATCGGCATGACCGAGCTGGCGCTGGACACACCGCTGGACGAGGAGCAGCGGGAATACCTGCAGATCGTCAAATCCTCGGCCGATTCGCTGCTGACCATCATCAACGACATCCTCGACTTCTCGAAGATCGAAGCCGGCAAGCTGCTGGTCGAGCACATTTCCTTCGATCTGCCGAAGCTGGTCGCCGAAACCCTGAAGACCATGGCGCTGCGGGCGCACCAGAAGGGGCTGGAGCTGGTCTGCGACATCGCCAGCGACCTCCCGGCCCGCTTCATCGGCGACCCCGGCCGGGTCCGGCAGGTGCTGGTGAATCTGGTCGGCAACGCCATCAAATTCACCGAACACGGCGAAATCATCGTCCGGGCCGAGCGCAGCCGGACGCCGGGCCAGGAAGACGCGACGACGGTGCAGGGCCTGCAGTTCTCGGTCAGCGATACCGGCATCGGCATTCCCAAAGCCAAGCAGGATCTGATCTTCGAAGCCTTCTCCCAGGAAGACAGCTCGACCACCCGCCGCTACGGCGGCACCGGTCTGGGGCTGACCATTTCTTCCCGGCTGGTCGGGCTGATGGGCGGCCGGATGTGGGTGGACAGCACGCCGGGCATCGGCAGCACCTTCTCGTTCTCGCTGCAGCTGGAAGTGGATGCCCAGACCGTCGAGCCGCCGCTGCGCAACGTCGATCTGGCCGGCAAGCGCGGCCTGATCGTCGATGACAACCACGCCAACCGCCAGGTGCTGGCGGCCCTGCTGGGCAAGTGGGCCATGGCGGCGGAAACCGCGGCCAGCGGGCTGGAGGCGCTGGAGTTGCTGGCCCGCTCCGGCAATGGCTTCGACTGCATCCTGCTCGACGCGCACATGCCGGAAATGGATGGTTTCGAGTTCGCCGAGCGCTTGCAGACCGGCGGGATCGTCGATCCGGTGCCGCCCATCGTGATGCTCTCCTCCGGCGCCTTCAAGGGCGACGGCCAGCGTTGCAAGGTGCTGGGCATCAGCGGTTATTTCTCCAAGCCGATCAGCAGCGAGGAATTGCAGGGCGCCTTGTCCTGCCTGTTCGACGGCCCGGCGCCGCGCGGCGGCGAGCTGGTGACCCGGCACACGCTGCGCGAGGCGCAGATGGCGCTGAACGTGCTGCTGGTCGAGGACCACCCGGTCAACCAGAAGCTGACGATCAACCTGCTGGAAAAATGGGGCCACGCCATCGTGGTGGCCAACCACGGCCAGGAAGCCCTGGACCTCCTGGAGCACCGGCATTTCGACCTGATCCTGATGGACATGCAGATGCCGGTGATGGGCGGGCTGGAGGCCACCCGGCTGATCCGGGAACGGGAAGCGGCGCACCGTGGCCGGCGGACCCCAATCATCGCGATGACCGCCAACGCCATGCTGGGCGACCGGGATGCCTGCTTCGCCGCCGGGATGGACGACTTCCTGGCCAAGCCGATCCGCGCCCGCGACCTGCTGGAAAAGATGCAGACCGTTGCCGGCTACAACCGCCAGAGCAGCGTCGGCTTCGATTACGCCGCGGCGCTGGCTGCCGCCGACCGGGAGATTCTCGACATCCTGTCCGGGCTGTTCCTCGACAGCTTCACCAGCGAGCTGGAAAAGCTGCGCCGCGCTATTGAGCAGAAGGACGTGGCGCAGATCCACCGGCTGGCGCATACGCTGAAGGGTTCGCTGGCGGCCTTTGGCGCCGAGCCGGCCCGGCGGGCGGCGGTGGAAATCGAAGCCGCTGCCGGCCTGGGCGATAGCGGCCGGCTGCAAT
>JBEBBF010000291.1:0-4616 GCA_041158545.1 Pseudomonadota bacterium
CCCCTCCCCGTCTTCGCAGCAGGAGAACGCTGGATGGTTTGGCGGCGGCGGTGAGCGGTCAGGCCGGACAGCGAAGGCTTTCGAGAAAGCGTAGCTGGCGACAGCTGGAAGTCGTTTGAGAAGCAGCTTTGAAGCCCGCAACGACATCATCAGCGGGCAATTCAACGGTATCAGGCTGGCAAACAACGGCTTTTCCCGCCTTTGCTAAAATGAAAGTCATTGCATTTACGGATTTTTCACAATGCCGACGATCAGCATGTTTTACGGCATCATCATCTGTCTGTATTACTTCGATGACGAACGCCACAAGCTGCCGCACATCCACGCCAAGTATCAAGGCCAGGAGGCTTCGTTCTCGATTATTGACGCGGCGATGTTGAGCGGGGAGATTCCCGTGGCCAAGATGCGACTGGTACAGGCCTGGATTGAAATCCATCGGGAGTCGCTGTTGGCGGATTGGGAGTTGGCTGTCAGTGGTCAAACGCCTTTTGCAATTGATCCTTTGCGCTGAGGCTGACCGTGGAATCCGTGACCCGCGTGCTGTGCCGTGACGATTTCTCCTTGGAACTCTGGTTCGATACGGGGGATCACCGCCTTTTTGATGCGCGCCCCTATCTGAATCGAGGGGCTTTTGTGCGTTTGCAGGACATCTCCTTGTTCAAGCAAGGCTTCGTTGCCCTTGATACGGTCTGCTGGCCTGGTGATCTGGATATTGCGCCGGAAACGCTCTATGACCGCTCGGTTCCGATGGAATCAGAAACGCATTAAACCCGGCCTGAGCTTTCCCCCCGAAATTGCGTCGGCCGCCCTCACTCCCGCCCACCACGAAAACCCATCCTGCAAACCCCGCCTCAGCCCGCTGACCAGCCAACTCAGCCGCCCTGTTTCAGCAGCGCCTTCAGGGCTGGCCATTGTCTTCGGCTGACCGGGAGTTTTTCCGGGAGGGATTTGAGGATTGCCCAGGCGTAGACCTCGTCGTCTTCGCCGGCTTTTTCGCTGCCGGCGAGGGCGTCGCGGGCGACGAGGACGGCGCGGTGCAGGCGCAGGAAGCGTTCCGGGTATTCCTGTTCCAGGTGTGTCAGGGCTTCGTCGAGCAGGTATTCCTGCTCGGCGGTGCGGGCGACGACATATTTGAGGTCGGCGCGGAAATAGAGGATGTCGGCCACCGGCAACAGCAGCAGGCGCTGGCGTTCGCTGGTGGGGAGGTGGCTGCGGCCGCTGCCGCGCCATTCGCGGCCGATTTCCCCCAGCGCCGGCGGCAGCGGGGTGCCCAGGCGTTGCCGGGCTTTGTCCAGCGCCGCGTGCAGCCGGCTGAGCCGCACCGGTTTGAGCAGGTAATCGACCGCATTGAGTTCGAAGGCCTGGACCGCGTAATGGTCGTAGGCGGTGACGAAGATCAGCGCCGGCACCTGCGGCAGCTGACCAAGATGGCTGGCCAGCTCCAGCCCGTCCATCCGCGGCATCCGGATGTCGGCCAGCACCACGTCGGCCGGCTGTTCCTGCAGCCGCAGCAGCGCCGCCAGCCCGTGTTCTGCTTCGCCGACCACCGTGCAGGGCAGCGCCGGCCCGAGGTCGGCCAGGAGTTCGCGCAGGCGGTCGCGGGCCGGGGCTTCGTCATCGACCAGCAGCACGCGCAGCGTGGCGGGTTCCGGGTTCAGAGGGGCGGAATTCAGGGGAGCGGACGACATGGCAAGCGGAGATGGACCTGGAACTGGCCCGGCGTTTCGTGGATGTCCAGCCGGGCTTCGAGATCGTAATACAGCGCCAGCCGTTCCCGGATGTTGGCCAGCGCCATCTGGAAACCGCTGCTCGGGGCCGGCTGCGCCGGCAGCGGGTTGTCGATCTCGATGTCGAGCCAGCCCTGGCGGCAGGCGAGGTGGATGTGGATGTCGCCGCCGTCGGGGCTGTTTTCGATGCCGTGATAGACCGCGTTTTCCAGCAGCGGCTGCAGCAGCAGCGGCGGCACCGCCAGTTGCGCGGCCTGGGCGGCGGGCAGGGCGTCCCGGTCCCAGTGGCAGCGCAGCCTGTCGCCCAGCCGCAGTTGTTCCAGCGCCAAGTATTGCTGCGCCAGTTCGATTTCCTCGGCGAGGCTGACCTGATCCCGCGGCTCACGCAGCAGCGCCCGGAAGAGGTCGGAGAGTTCTTCCAGCGCCTGTTCCGCCCGCCGCGGCTCGCGCCGGATCAGCGACAGCACCGCATTGAGCGCGTTGAACAGGAAATGCGGGCGGATGCGGGCGTTCAGCGCCTGCAGACGGGCCTCGACCACCGCCGGGCTCAATGCCCGCTGCCGCCGGGCGAAGTCGTAAAGCAGGAGGCCGGTGACGGCGAGGCTGAGCCATGCGCCGCGCAGCAGCGCCTGGTCCGCCGGTTCGCTGAAACCCAGGCTTTCCCAGGCCTGGTTTTCCAGGGCGAACAGCAGGCCGACCAGCAGCAGCACCGCGCCCTGCCCGGCGGCCAGCGGCAGCCGCCACAGCAGGTCGCGCAATCCGGCCAGCGCCGCCAGCACCAGCAGCAGCAGCGGCTCGACCCACAGCCCGACGTTAAGCAGCGCCTGCGGCCAGCGGCCGGGGTGGCTTTCCTGCAGCGGCAGCGTCGCCAGCACCAGCAGATTCACCGCCAGCAACAGCCGCAGCAGCACCCCCAGATTGCGCCAGTCAGGCAGGCGCGACGGTCCGCCCGCGGCGGTGCCCTGCTGGTTTTGCCGTATACTTCGCATCCTTTTTTCGCCCCCGCTGCCTGCCCCGCGCCTGTGTGCCCCGGCGGCACGCCGTTCCGGATGCGGCGGGTGTCCGATCCAGCCCGGCCGTTCCGGTCGCCGATTTTAATCTCCACACCGTCTTGCCATGACTTCCCATTCCTCCCAATACACCTGGGCCGGCCGTTTTTCCGAGCCGGTCTCCGAACTGGTCAAGCGTTACACCGCCTCGGTGGATTTCGATAAACGCATGTGGCGCCAGGACATCCGTGGCTCCCTCGCCCACGCCCGGATGCTGGCCCGCCAGGGCATCATCAGCGCCCATGACCTGGATTTCATCGAGCGGGGCATGGCGCAGATTCAGGAGGAAATCGAACACGGCCGCTTCGAGTGGTCCCTCGACCTCGAAGACGTGCATCTGAACATCGAAAAGCGGCTGACGACCCTGGTCGGCGACGCCGGCAAGCGGCTGCACACCGGCCGCTCCCGCAATGACCAGGTCGCCACCGACATCCGGCTCTACCTGCGCGACGCCATCGACGACATCCTCGGCCTGCTGAAGGCCTTCCGCAGCGCGCTGCTGACGCTGGCCGACAAGGAAGCCGCGACGCCGATGCCCGGCTTCACCCACCTGCAGGTGGCGCAGCCGGTGACCTTCGGCCACCACGTCCTCGCCTATTTCGAGATGTTCGGCCGCGACGCCGAACGCTTCGCCGATTGCCGCAAGCGCACCAACCGGCTGCCGCTGGGCGCCGCTGCGCTGGCCGGGACGACCTACCCGATCGACCGGGAATTCGTCGCCAGGGAACTGGGCTTCGAGGGCGTCTGCGAAAACTCCCTGGACGCGGTGTCCGACCGGGACTTCGCGATTGAATTCTGCGCCGCCTGCGCGCTGCTGATGACCCACGTTTCCCGGCTGTCGGAAGAACTGGTGATGTGGATGAGCCCGCGGGTCGGCTTCATCCAGATCGCCGACCGTTTCTGCACCGGCTCGTCGATCATGCCGCAGAAGAAGAATCCGGACGTTCCCGAGCTGGCCCGCGGCAAGACCGGCCGGGTCAATGGCCACCTGATCGCGCTGCTGACGCTGATGAAATCGCAACCGCTGGCGTACAACAAGGATAACCAGGAAGACAAGGAACCCCTGTTCGACGCGGTGGATACCGTCACCGACACGCTGCGCATCTTCGCCGACATGGCCGGTGGCATCACCGTCAAGCCGGAGGCGATGAAGGCGGCGCTGACCCAGGGCTTCGCCACCGCCACCGACCTGGCCGACTACCTGGTCAAGAAGGGCCTGCCCTTCCGCGACGCCCACGAAGCCGTCGGTCACGCGGTCAAGGCGGCCGAGAAGAAGGGCGTCGATCTGCCACAGCTGAGCCTGGACGAACTGCGCCAGTTCTCGCCGCTGGTCGAGGCGGATGTCTTCGCGGTGCTGACCGTCGAAGGCTCGCTGGCCTCGCGCAACCACATCGGCGGCACCGCGCCGCAGCAGGTCCGCGCCGCAATCCAGCGCGCCCGGCAGCGCCTGGCTTAAGCCCGCGCCCGGCGGCTTGCCCGCCGCCATCGCCCCTGCTCTCGGAGCCCGCTCAGGCGGGCTTCGGCTTTTTCCGCCCCGCCCTGGGGAGGCGGCGTATAATCAGAGAACACTTATATTCCTGATAACTGGAGAACAGCATGAGCAAATCCTTCGTGACCCTCACCAGCGACGTGTCCAAGGCCCTGGACACCCTGCGCAAGGAAATCCCGGACACCATGCAGGGTTTCAGCGCAATGGCCAAGGGCGCGCTGAAGGCCGGCGCCCTCGGCGAACTGGACAAGGAACTGATTGCGCTGGCGATTGGCGTGTCCAGCCGCTGCGACGCCTGCATCGGCTTCCACGTCAAGGCGCTGATCCGTCTGGGCGTGACCCGCGAACAGC
>JBEBBF010000292.1:0-3578 GCA_041158545.1 Pseudomonadota bacterium
ACGAAGCCGGTGCGATGAGCGACTGGATCGCCGCCGCAACGTCCTATTCCGTGCATAACGTGCAGACCATTCCCTTCTACATCTGCTATTCCATGTTTGGTCTGCAACGTGTACTCGATCTGTGCTGGGCCGCCGGCGACCAACGCGCCCGTGGCTTCCTGATCGGCGGCACGGCGGGTCGCACGACCCTGAATGGTGAAGGCCTGCAACACGAAGACGGCCACAGCCTGATCCTCTCCAACCTGATCCCGAACTGCATCTCCTACGACCCGACCTTCCAGTACGAAGTGGCCGTGGTGACGCAGGACGGTATGCGCCGCATGTTCCAGGAACAGGAAGATGTCTTCTATTACCTGACGGTGATGAACGAGAACTACGAGCACCCGGAAATGCCCGCCGGTGCCGAGGCCGACATCATCAAGGGCATGTACGCCTTCAAGAAGGGTGCTGAATCAGCCGGGCCGCGTGTCCAGTTGCTCGGTTCCGGGACGATTTTCCGCGAAGTCATCGCCGCGGCTGATCTGTTGCGCAATGACTGGGGTGTCGAGTCCGACCTGTGGGGGTGCCCGAGCTTCAACGAACTGGCCCGCAACGGCATTGATACGCAGCGCTGGAATCTGCTGCATCCGCTGGAAGCGCCGCGTTTGTCGCATGTCGAAGAAAAGCTGGCCGGCGCCAAGGGCCCGGTCATCGCTTCAACCGACTACATCAAGTTGTTCTCCGAGCAGATCCGCCCCTTCGTCAAGGCACCGTACGTCACCCTGGGTACCGATGGTTTTGGTCGCTCCGATACGCGTGAAAAATTGCGTCACTTCTTTGAGGTCGACCGTCACTGGGTGACGCTGGCCGCACTGAAGGCGCTGGCCGATACCGGCGAAATCAAGCGCGAAGTCGTGGCTGCCGCTCTGGTCAAGTACAACCTTGATCCGAACAAACCCAACCCGATGTCGGTTTAAGAGGGGAGAGACAACATGAGCCAAATCATTGAAGTCAAGGTCCCCGATATCGGCGATTTCTCCGAAGTGCCGGTGATTGAATTGTTTGTGAAAGTCGGCGACAGCATCAAGGTGGACGACGCCATCGTCACCCTCGAATCTGACAAGGCGACGATGGACGTGCCGTCCACGGTCGACGGCGTGGTCAAGGAAGTTCTCGTGCAACTCGGCTCCAAGGTGGGCGAGGGTGCCTTGCTGATCAAGGTGGAAACCGGTGGTGCGGCTGCCGCTGCCCCGGCGCCCGCCGCGCAGGCAGCACCCGTTGCCGCCGCACCTGCGGCGCCGGCCGCTGGCGGTGGGGCGCTGGTTGAAGTCAAAGTGCCGGATATTGGTGATTTTTCCGATGTGCCGGTGATCGATCTTTTCGTCAAGGTCGGTGATGCCATCAAGGTGGATGACGCCATCGCGACGCTGGAGTCGGACAAGGCGACGATGGATGTGCCGTCGACTGTGTCCGGCGTGATCAAGGAAGTTCTTGTTCAGCTCGGCTCCAAGGTGAGTGAAGGCGTCGTCCTGATCAAGGTGGAAACTGGTGCTGCTGCCCCGGCTGCCGCGCCGGCCCAAGCTGCCGCACCGCTTGCAGCACCGGCCGCAGTGTCTGCGCCGGTGGTGGCTGCCCCGGCCGCCATGCCGGCGGCTCTGGCCCCGGCCTTGCCTGTCGGCTCTAAGGTGCATGCTTCTCCTTCAGTCCGTGCTTACGCCCGCGAACTGGGTGTCGATCTGTCCAAGGTGTCGGCCACCGGCCCGAAGAATCGTATCGTCAAGGAAGACCTGACGAAGTACGTCAAGGGCGTCATGTCCGGTGCCATTTCCGGCCCGGTCGCTTCGGCTACCGGCGGTGTCACCGGTGGCGGTGTGCTCGATCTGCTGCCCTGGCCGAAGGTTGATTTCGCCAAGTTCGGCGAGATCGAAGTCAAGCCGTTGTCGCGCATCAAGAAGATTTCCGGTCAGAACCTGTCGCGCAACTGGGTGATGATTCCGGCGGTGACCTATCACGAAGATGCCGACATCACCGATCTGGAAGCCTTCCGCGTGCAGTTGAACAAGGAAAACGAGAAGACCGGCAACAAGCTGACCATGCTCGCCTTCCTGATCAAGGCTTGCGTCAAGGCCATGCAGCGTTACCCGGAATTCAATGCCTCGCTCGATGGCGACAATCTGGTGCTGAAGAAGTATTTCAACATCGGCTTCGCGGCCGACACGCCGAATGGTCTGGTCGTGCCGGTGGTCAAGAATGCCGACAAAAAAGGTGTCTTCGAGATTGCCAAGGAAACCGGCGAACTGGCCAAACAGGCGCGTGACGGCAAGCTCAAACCGGCCGACATGTCCGGTGCCTGCTTCACTATTTCCAGCCTCGGTGGCATCGGTGGTACCTATTTCGCACCGATTGTGAATGCACCGGAAGTGGCCATTCTCGGCGTCAATAAGTCAGCCCTGAAGCCGGTGTGGGATGGCAAGCAATTCGTCCCGCGCCTGACCTTGCCGCTGTCACTGACGGCGGATCACCGTGTCATCGACGGTGCGCTGGCCACCCGCTTCAACGTCTATGTTGCCGAACTGCTGGCCGATATGCGCCGCATGATCGTCTAAGGGGAATGAACCATGAGTCATCTGGTAGAAGTGAACGTCCCCGACATCGGTGATTTTTCCGATGTGCCGGTCATCGACCTGTTCGTCAAGGTGGGCGACAGCATCAAGGTGGATGATGCCATCGCCACGCTGGAATCCGACAAGGCGACGATGGATGTGCCGTCAACGGTCGACGGGGTGGTGAAGGAGGTGTTGATTCAGCTCGGATCGCGGGTCAGCGAAGGGGCTGTCTTGATCAAGGTCGAGGCGGGGGCTGCTGCCGTGGCAGCGGCACCGGTTGCGGCGCCGGCGGCGGCACCCAGTGCGCCGGCCGCGCCGGCACCGGTCGCCGGCAGTCATGCCGGCGGGGCTGACCTCGAAGTCGATATGCTGGTCCTCGGCGCCGGTCCCGGCGGCTATTCAGCCGCCTTCCGGGCTGCGGATCTGGGCATGAAAACTGCCATTGTCGAGCGTTATGCAACCTTCGGCGGTGTTTGCCTGAATGTTGGTTGTATCCCGTCGAAAGCCTTGTTGCACGTCGCCGAAATCATTGACGAGGCGAATCACGCCAGCGATCTCGGTGTCACCTTTGCAGCGCCGCAGATCGATGTCGACAAGTTGCGTGCCCACAAGGACAAGGTGGTCGGCAAGCTGACCGGCGGTCTGGCCGGTATGGCCAAGGGGCGCAAGGTCGAGATGGTGCGCGGTTACGGTCACTTCCTCGATCCGCATCATGTCGAGGTCGAGGAAACCACCGGCAGCAGTCAGGAAAAGACCGGCGGCAAGAAGGTGATCAAGTTCAAGCAGTGCATCATCGCCGTTGGTTCGGCGGCGGTGCACCTGCCCTTCATTCCGCGCGATCCGCGCATCGTCGATTCGACCGGGGCGCTCGAACTGCGTTTCGTGCCGAAAAAAATGCTGGTCATCGGCGGTGGCATCATCGGTCTGGAAATGGCGACGGTGTACTCGACGCTGGGTGCCCGTATCGACGTGGTGGAAATGATGGACGGCCTG
>JBEBBF010000293.1:0-7228 GCA_041158545.1 Pseudomonadota bacterium
CGCGGCGGAAATTTCCCGGGTTGCCGCGGCGGCCTCCGGAATCAGCGCATTGATCAGCGTCGATTTGCCCATGCCGGATTGGCCGACCAGCACTGACAGCCGGCCTTGCAGATGCGGGCGCAGCAGCGTTGCGTCCTGGTGGGCGCTGAGTTCCAGGATCGGGTAGCCCAGGCGGGCGAGGGTTGCCAGCTGCTGGCGGGCGAGGGGCAGCTTGTCAGCGAGGTCGCATTTGTTGAGGACGATCAGGCTGTCCACATCCTGGCAGGCGGCGGCGAGCAGGCCACGGGTCAGCAGTTCGTCGGAAAACGCGGGTTCGGTGGCGACCACCATGACCAGCAGGTCCACGTTGGCGGCGATCAACTTTTGCCGGAACTCGTTGGAGCGGTAGAGCAGGCTGCGGCGCGACGCAATGCCTTCGATGACGCCCTGGCCGGGGCCGGTGACGGCGTAGTGGACCCTGTCGCCGCAGACGACTTCACTTTTCTTGCCGCGGGGGAAGCAGTGCAGCCGGCTGCCATCCGCCGCCTCCACCAGGTATTGCCGGCCATGGGCGGCGACGATGCGTCCGGTCAGCACGCGAAGGCGTCCGGTCGAAAGAAGGGGGAAGGGTTCATCAGGCGGCGGCTCCCGAAGTTTGCAGGTGGGCAATCCGCTGGGCTGCGGGGGGATGCGAGTCATACACCGCCGAATGCAGCGGGTCCGGAGTCAGGGTGCTGGCGTTGTCCTTGTACAGCTTCAGCAAGGCGCGGATCAGCGCCGGGGCGTCGCTGTGACGGGCCGCATAGGCGTCGGCCTGGAATTCGTGGCGGCGGGCAAACAGGCTGAACAGCGGGTTGAACGGGAAGGTGAAGACCGGCATCGTCAGGAAGAACAGGATCAGCGCCAGCGTGGTATTGCTGCCATTGACGCCCAGGCCGGCGTAAAACCAGGGGCTGCCGAGCAGTTGCCCCAGCAGGTAGAGGAAGCCGAGGGAGAGGCCAAAGGTCATGACCAGCCGCTGCAGGATGTGGCGGTGGTGAAAGTGTCCCAGCTCGTGGGCCAGCACGGCTTCGACTTCCAGGGGGTCCAGGCTGGTCAGCAGGGTGTCGAAGAAGACGATGCGCTTGTTGCGGCCAAAGCCGGTGAAGTAGGCGTTGCCATGGCTGGAGCGGCGGGAGCCGTCCATGACGAACAGGCCCTTGCTGGCAAAACCGCAGCGTTGCAGCAGGGCTTCGATCCGGGTTTGCAGCTCCGGGTTGTCCAGCGGCGTGAAGCGGTTGAACAGCGGCGCGATCCAGGTGGGGAAAATGAACTGGATCAGCAGCATGAAGCCCATCCAGAACAGCCAGACGTAGAACCACCAGCGTTCGCCCATTTCCTGCATCAGCCACAGCACCCCGAGGATCAGCGGCGCACCGAGAACCAGGCTGAGGCCGATCTGCTTGATCAGGTCGGAGACAAACAGCGCCGGCGTCATCCGGTTGAAACCGTGGCGGGCTTCGATGACGAATTGCCGGTAGAGGGACAGGGGCAGGTCGATGATTCCGGTCAGGAAGCCCAGGCTGAGGATCAGCGCCAGCCCATAGAAGAGGCCGTCGCTGTGGCCCTGCCAGAAACGATGCAGCAGGTCGATGCCGCCGCCCAGCGTCAGGCCGAGCAGGATCAGCGTGTCGATGAGCATGCCGAATTGCTCGAAGCGGGCTTTGTCGCAGCTGTAGTCGGCGGCCTTGTGGTGGGCTTCAAGGCTGACCCGCTCGCGGAATTCGGCGGGAACTGCGGCGCGGTGGCTGCGGATGTGGCGGATATGACGCTGGCTCAGCCACAGGCGAAACAGCAAACCACTGAAGACAAGGGTGAGGAAAAGGCTGGTGAAAATAAAAGTGGGCGTGTCGGTCATGGAAGCTGTGAGAAAATGCGCGCTTTGAATGTTTCAGGCAATTATATGGCACGCGACGCGAACAACCTGGTGTGGCTGGATATGGAAATGACCGGTCTGAACCCTGACGGCGACCGGATCATCGAACTGGCGATGGTTGTCACCAATTCCAATCTGGAGGTGGTGGCGGAGTCTCCGGTTTGGGCCGTGCATCATAGCGACGCGGTTTTGGACGGAATGGACGACTGGAACAAGAAGACCCATGGCCGTTCCGGTTTGATCGAGCGGGTGCGTGCTTCGCAGCTGGACGAGGCCGCGGTGGAAGCGGAAGCGCTGGCTTTCATGCAGGCCCATGTGCCGGAACGGGGTTCGCCGATGTGCGGCAATTCGATCTGCCAGGATCGTCGCTTCATGTTCCGTTACATGCCCAGGCTGGAAGCCTGGTTCCATTACCGCAATCTGGACGTCAGCACGCTGAAGGAACTGGCACGGCGCTGGAATCCGCAGATGGCAAAAGGCTTCGACAAGAAAAGCCGGCATTTGGCGCTGGACGATATTTATGAATCCATTGATGAACTGAAGTACTACCGCGAACATTTCATCAAAATCTGAACTCTGGAGGGTGGGCATGCGGGTCAATACCAAGGGAATGCGCCGTCTGGCCGTGGCACTCGGTCTGGCTTTTGCAGTCGGGCCGGCGCTGGCGCAGCAGGTCCTGCAGGACAAGCTGAAGGCGATTCAGGCTGATCCGGCGGCGTTGAAAGCCGCGGTTGATGCGGGGCAGAAGGCATCGTTCTTCTGCGCGAACTGCCATGGTGCCGATGGCAACAGCAAGATGCAGGAAGTGCCGAATCTATCCGGGCAAAATCCGGCGTATCTGCTGGAACAGATTCGCAAGTTTGGCGCCGGGGATCGCAAGGACCAGTTCATGCAGGGCCTGATCAAGGTGCTGAAGGACGACGAGCGCATTCAGATTGCATTGTTCTACGCCGAGTCCAAGGTTGATCCCTCTACGACCGATCCGGTTCAGGTGACCAAGGGCAAGGATATTTTCACCCGTGCCTGTGTCCGCTGCCATGGTGCCGAAGCCCGGGGCAATGAGACGATTCCTAGGCTGGCTGGCCAGAAAATGACCTACCTGCAGACCTCGATCACCCGTTATCGTGACCGTACCGGTGAGCGGCGGGATCCGTTGATGAGTAGCGCCACGGCCCTGCTGAAGAACGAGGACATCCTGGCGCTGACCCACTATCTGGCGTCGATGCGCTGATCGACAGCCACGTCGGCCCGGTGGTAGAGCCGGAATTTTTCCTGGCGATCTCCGGGCCGATTGCCTTCCCAGACCAGTTCCCAGCCCGCGATTTCAGTGGCGGCTGGCCGGCTCTGGCCCGAGTTGTAACGCAACATCCAGTCGCAACGCCCCTTGCTCGCCGGTAGCACCTCTATTCCCGAAAAATAGGCCAGGGATGCGCGGTGGGGGTGACTCAGTCCCTGCTCTTGCACGCAGCCATGGCCAGCAGGCAGTTGCCGCTGAACCTGCTGTGCCAGTTGCCGGTAGCTCTTTCCGTAGTCGACCCAGGGTAGCCACAGCGTGGCCAGCAGCAGCCAGAAGGTGCTGAAACCCGCCGTCCAGTGGGTCAGCCCCCGGTAGGGTGAGCGGGGGGAGGTGAAGATCAGGTAAAACCAGCCCAGGCTGACGATCAGGGCCAGGGCGAACATCCCGGTCTGGAATTGCCCGATGAATCCGGGTTCCAGAACCTGTGTCCGCCGTGCCAGTCTTTCCGGCCAGCCCAGCACCAGTGCACTCCAGCCGATCCAGACCAGGATCAGGAAAAAGCTGAAGGTCATCTTTGAGAACCAGTCCAGCGCCTGGGCGGCGCCACGTCGCAGGCTGAGTGCGCCGGGTACGGCCAGTTGCACCAGGGGCGGCAGCAACAGCAGCGCCGGGATTTCCTTGGGTGGATAGCAGCTGGCAAGCATCGCCAGGCCCAGCAGCAACTGTCCGGCCGGCAGCAACAGCGCCGGGTCGGACAGACGTCGCCGTCGGCTCCACAGGGTCCAGCCGGCGATGGGCAGGGCCGGCCAGGCAAAACTGGCTAGCAGGTTCAACAGACTCAGCAGGTCGTTGCCGGGGTGCGCCCTGTGGCCGAGACGCGAGATTTCCCGCTGCCACCAGGCTTCGCGCCAGGCCGGGTCCAGGCCGGACCAGACGACTGCAATAAGGAGCGCGGCCAGCAACAGGGCCTGGATCAGGCTGCGGGCGGTGTGGAACGGGGTGTCGCGATAAAGAAAGGCGAGGGGGGCGAGGGCGAGCAGCGGCAGCGTGGATGCTAGCCCGCCGCCCAGCAGGCAGATTGCCCAGGCCAGCGCCAGCAGCGGCATCGCGGTATGGGGTTTGCGGCCGCTGGCGGCCAGGGCGCCGAGCGCTGTGGCATGGGCACAGAGGGCGATCAGCATTGGCTGCGCCATGTGGCCGGGTTCCATCAGACCGACCGATCCGGCCAGCAGCAGCGGCCCGGCGGCGGCGCTTTCCTGGCCGTGCAGTTCCCGGCTGGTGTAATACACCCCGACCAGGCTGAGTGCTAGCCAGAAACCACTGGCCAGCCGCATGGCGTCATGGGCGGGGAGCAGCCCGGCGGCGAGCTTGCCGAATAATCCAGCTGTCCAGTAATAAAGAGGGGCTTCGTGCCAGGCGCGGCCGGCCAGGCTCAGCGCGTCCCAATGTCCCTTGCTGAGGACGTCCCAGGCGACGCCGAGGTGGGTGGCGTCTTCCGTTTTCCACGGGTCGTGCCCGACCAGTCCAGCCAGGACGTAAAAGGCCAGCAATCCGGCCAGGGTCCAGCCTGCCGGGGGCATGTTCAAACCGCGCAAGGTGTTCATGGGTGATGAAGAAACAAAAAAGGCAGCGCTGGGCTGCCTTTTTGTGAGCATTCAGACCGATCAGGCCGACTTGCGCAGGGAAGCAAACTTCTGGTTGAACTTCTCGACGCGACCGGCGGTATCGACGATCTTTTGCTTGCCGGTATAGAAGGGGTGGCAGGAAGAGCAGACTTCAACGTGCAGTGCCTTCTTCAGCGTGGAGCGGGTGGTGAACTGGTGGCCGCAGGAGCAGGTCACCTGAACATCGTTGTAATCGGGATGAATGCCGGTTTTCATGGTTTGTCCTTTAATCAAGCGGCCGGCGGTATTGGCCGGCCTGGGAAAGCGCGGGATTATCGCGGAAAAACAGTTGCTTGGCAACGGTTTTGCAAGTTGTTTTTTGCCGGGGTATCAGCCGCGGCGCATCGCGTCGAAGAATTCGTTGTTGCCCTTGGTCGATTTGATCTTGTCGAGCAGGAATTCCATCGCTTCGAGGTCGTCCATCGGGTAGAGCAGCTTGCGCAACACCCACATCTTCTGCAGGACGTCGGGCTTGAGCAGCAGTTCTTCGCGCCGGGTACCGGAGCGGTTGACGTTGATCGCCGGGTAAATCCGCTTTTCCGCCATTTTGCGGTCCAGGTGGATTTCCATGTTGCCGGTGCCCTTGAATTCTTCGTAGATCACGTCGTCCATCCGCGAGCCAGTTTCGACCAGCGCGGTGGCAATGATGGTCAGCGAGCCGCCTTCTTCGATGTTGCGGGCAGCACCGAAGAAACGCTTGGGTTTTTGCAGCGCGTTGGCGTCGACGCCGCCGGTCAGCACCTTGCCGGAGGCGGGCTGGACCGTGTTGTAGGCGCGGGCGAGACGGGTGATCGAGTCGAGCAGGATGATCACATCCTTCTTGTGCTCGACCAGGCGCTTGGCTTTTTCGATGACCATTTCAGCGACCTGCACATGGCGGGTGGCCGGTTCGTCGAAGGTGGAGGCGACCACTTCACCGCGCACGGTGCGGGTCATTTCCGTCACTTCTTCCGGCCGTTCGTCGATCAGCAGCACGATCAGCACTGCATCAGGATGATTGGCCGTCAGTGCGTGGGCGATGTGCTGCAGCATCACCGTCTTGCCGGACTTCGGAGGCGCGACCAGCAGGCCGCGTTGTCCGGCGCCGATGGGGGCGATCATGTCGATCACGCGGTTGGTGATGTTCTCTTCGGCCTTGATTTCCCGTTCCAGACGCAGGTGGCGCGTGGGATGCAGTGGCGTCAGGTTTTCGAACATCAGCTTGTTGGTGTTGTTCACCGGGGGCAAGCCGTTGATCTTGTCCAGCTTGGTCAGCGCGAAATAGCGTTCGCCTTCCTTGGGGGTGCGAATTTCACCCTCAATGGAGTCGCCGGTGCGCAGATTGAAACGGCGAATCTGCGACGGGGAAACGTAGATGTCGTCGGTGCCGGCCTGATAGGAGGTGTCGGGGGAGCGCAGGAAGCCAAAGCCATCGGGCAGCACTTCCATGGTGCCGTCGCCGTAAATGGTTTCGCCTTTTTTCGCCTGATTACGCAGCAGCGCAAAGATCAGTTCGTGTTTGCGCAGCCGATTGGCGCCTTCAATACCGTTTTCAACGGCCATGTCCAGCAATTGGCCAACGTGGAACGATTTGAGTTCGGAAAGATGCATCTTGCAGGAGGGGGAATGCGCAGCACAAAGCCGCCCGGAAGGGCTTTCAGCGAGGTGTTGCGGGGGGAAGAGGGAGATCGATCCGGGGTGGATCGGGTCAGGCGGGCTGGTGCGCAGGACGCGTCACCAGCCGCGAGACTAAAGGGCTTACAGCGTGCTGTCAATAAAGGCAGTCAGTTGCGACTTGGACAGTGCGCCGACCTTGGTGGCTTCGATATTGCCGTTCTTGAAGATCATCAGCGTCGGAATGCCGCGAATGCCGTATTTGGCGGGCGTATTCTGGTTTTCGTCGATGTTCAGCTTGACGACCTTCAGCTTGTCCTTGTAGTCATCGGCAATGGCGTCGAGGACCGGGGCGATCATCTTGCAGGGGCCGCACCATTCGGCCCAGTAATCCACCAGGACCGGTTGCTGAGCCTGCAGCACTTCGGCTTCAAAGGTTGCGTCGGAAACGTAATGGATGTGTTCACTCATGATTCATACTCGGGGGATGGAGGGGATCGGGGCGGGGCGTTCCCCCAGCCGTGAGCCGATTCGGCGAATCCTAACCAAATTCGAAAATTTAGGAAAGGCAGCCGCCGACTTCCGTTATGGCCCCGGCAATGCGGTGTTGTGAATGACACGAAGTCATCGGCTGGAATAACATCGGTTTCACATTTCAACAATTCGTGGAGAGGGACTGAATCATGCGGGTGATGGAAATCATCGGAATCAAGGGCAACCGGCTTTATACCGTTGCACCGAGCCAAACCCTGGGCGAGGCGATCACGGCAATGGCCGAGCTGGATGCTGGTTCGCTGGTGGTCATGGCGGCGGGGAAAATGGTCGGGATGCTGACCTTCC
>JBEBBF010000294.1:0-5116 GCA_041158545.1 Pseudomonadota bacterium
TCGCTTTTACGGTGGCGATGTAGTCCTCGGGCAGGTGGCGGCTGTCGGTTCGCGGGTAAGTCAGCACCTTGTGCTTTTCGTACAGGGCCTGGGCGATGGACAGCGTGGTTTTGGCGGAAAAGCCGAAGCGGGAGTTGGCTTCCCGCTGCAGGCTGGTCAGGTCGAACAACAGCGGCGACTGCCGGGTTTCCGGCTTGGCTTCCTCGCTGACCTCGCCGGGCTGGCCCAGTGCGGCGGCGCGGATGGCCTCGGCTCTGGCCTTTTCCCACAGCCGGTCGGCGCGGGCGTGCTCGTCGTCGTCCTTGCCCTTGAAGTTTTCGTCAAACCACTTGCCGGCGTAGTTGCCGGCCTTGCAGGCGAAGTGGGCCTCGACTTCCCAGTAGGCGCGGGCCTTGAATTCGCGAATCTTCTTTTCCCGCTCGACCACGATGGCCAGCGTCGGGGTCTGAACCCGGCCGACGGTGGTCAGGTGGAAACCACCGGTCTTGGAATTGAAGGCGGTCATCGCCCGGGTGCCGTTGATGCCGACCAGCCAGTCGGATTCGGAACGGCAGACCGCAGCGTCGGCGAGGCCGCGCATGTCGTTGCCGCTGCGCAGTCGGGCGAACCCGTCGCGGATCGCCTGCGGCGTCATCGACTGCAGCCACAGTCGCTCGACCGGCTTGCCGGATTTCGCGTGCTGGGCGATGTAGTTGAAGATCAGCTCGCCTTCCCGTCCCGCGTCACAGGCATTCACCATGCCCTCCACGTCCTTGCGCTTGATCAGCTTGGTCAGCAGCTTCAGCCGGGATTCGGTTTTCTCGATCGGTTGCAGGTCGAAATGCGGCGGGATCACCGGCAGGTGGGCAAAGGACCACTTGCCGCGCTTGACCTCGTAATCCGGCGGGCAGCTCAGTTCGAGCAGGTGGCCGATGGCGGAGGAGAGGACGTGGTGGTCGCTCTCGAAGTAATCGTCGTGCTTGACGAAGCCACCCAGTGCCTTGGCAATGTCCGCGGCGACGGAGGGTTTCTCGGCGATGATCAGCTTTTTGCCCATGGGCGGCTCGACTCGAAAAAAGTGCGGGGCATCATAAGAGGCGGGACTTGGCCTTGGCAAGGCAAGCTACCGCCCGGTTTCAGTGCATTGGATCGGCTTGATCCAGGTCGTTCAGCAGTTCGGACAACAGCAGCGGATCGATTTCCCGCTCCTGACGCCACAGGGCAATCAGCAGGATCACCCGGAAATGCGCCAGCGGCAGCGGCTCGTCGTTGAGCACGAAAACCCGGTCGATCACCAGTTCCCGCAGCGGCGCGTCGATGGCGCCGCTCTGCTCCAGCTGGGTCAGGAAACCCAGGTTTTCCGCGCCGATCCGGGAAACTTCGAAAGCCGGGTAGATACGCAGGCTGCCAGGGCGGATCGCCGCCAGCGGCGCCAGCGTCAGGCTGTCCAGCCAGGCAATCGCGGCACCCACGTCTTCCGGGTCGAAACCCAGCTCGCCCAGCTGCTCCGCCAGGGCATCGCTGTCCGGGCAGCTGCTGAATTCGCGGTAGTTTTCGAAGAAGAAAGCGAGGATGTGATTCATCAACACGGCTCTGGGCAAGGGGTGGGATCGGTCAGTCGGGCAGGCGCTGGTAGCGGTTGCCGGGCAGGCTGGCCAGCCTGCCTTCCAGTTCCAGCGGCAGCAGGAAGGCGAGAATCGCATCCGCCGTCAAGCCGGTGCGCAGCGCCAGCTCGTCCAGGGTACAGGGGTCATGGCCCAGCGCGGCGAGGACCGGATGCGGGGTTTCCGCCGCTTTTTCCGGGGTGGCGACCGGCCGGGTCCGCCTTTGCCAGGCCAGTTCCTCCAGCACATCCTCGGCGGTTTCCACCAGCTTGGCGCCCTGCTTGATCAGGTGATGGCAGCCGCGGGACTGGGGCGAATGGATCGAACCGGGAATCGCGAACACCTCGCGTCCCTGCTCGCCGGCCAGCCGGGCGGTGATCAGCGAGCCGCTGGCCATCGCCGCTTCGACCACCAGCACGCCGCGGGACAGCCCGGCGATGATCCGGTTGCGCCGCGGGAAGTTGGGCGCCAGCGCCGGGGTGCCCAGCGCGAATTCGGAGAGGATCACCCCCCGTTCGAGGATGCGCGCCGCCAGCTCCCGGTTGCGCGCCGGATAGAGCCGGTCGGCGCCGGTGCCGATCACGGCGACCGTCGTGCCTTCGGCCGCCAGCGCACCGCGATGGGCCGCGGCGTCGATGCCCAGGGCCAGGCCGCTGACGATGGCCAGACCGGCGCCGGCCAGGGTCTTCGCGAAGTTTTCCGCGGTCTGCAGGCCGCCGGGCGTGGCATTGCGGCTGCCGACGATGGCCAGCGCCGGCTGAGCCAGCAGCGCCGGGTTGCCGCGTCCGTAGAGCAGGCAGGGGGGATCAGCGGTGTCGAGCAGGCCGCGGGGGTAATTCGCATCGGCCAGGGTCAGCAGCCACTGGCCGGGTTGCTCGGCCCAGGCCAGGCTGTGCGCCACCGCCGCCTGGTTGTCGTGGTGAAACAGCAGTTCCGCAGCCTTGTCGCCGACCACGCCGCGGACAGCGCTGTAGCCGGCGGCGAAGATGGCTTCCGGCAGGCCGAAGGCGGCGAGCAGCTTGCGCTGGCTCTCCCCGCCCAGGCCGGGGATCAGGGTCAGCCGCAGCCAGGCGGCAAGCCCGGCGTCGGCGGTCACGGATTGCGGACCGCGTCGGCGACGAAGACCGGGCGATTGGCTTCCATCACCAGTGCGTAGGAGACCCGGTCGAAGGTGCGGAAGATGTAGAGCAGGCCGTAGCGTTCTTCCGGCAGCGTGATGTTCTGCCGGTGGTCGCTGTCGTCACGCTGGCTGATCAGCGTCCGGCGGAACAGGCCGAGGACATGGCCGTCCTCCAGCCCGTCGTTGCGGCCGCGATTCACCGTGATGATCGCCAGCCGCCCGGCTTCATTGACGCCGCCGTAAATGCTCATGACCTGGGCTTCGATGAGCTTGTCCGGCACATGCGGGGCGTAGGAATTCAGCGTCGGCTTCGACGCCGGCAGCAGGTAGTCGCCACGGCCGATTTCCTGCTTGACCGAAGTCAGCTGCAGCGTGGCCGGCTCGCCGGGGCGGACCAGCTTGGCGCTGCCGAGGTGGAAGGCTTCGTAGCCCAGGGTTTCGTTGGTTGTCGGGTCTTTGAGCGCCCGCAACGGCCGATAGACCAGCCAATCTTCCTGTGCGGGGTCGATGGGGCTGGCGTAGGCCAGGTCGCCGCTGCCGAGGAACACCCGGTCTTCCTGGGTGGCGACGAAGCGCGGCGCGTTGTTCAGCGAGGCCGGGTCGATCACCAGCGGCCGCGACAGGAAGGGTTCGATGATGTGCGGCGGGATCGAGGGAATTTCCTGGCGGTTGGTTTCGCTGTAGATCGTCGGCTGCAGCTTCAGCGGCTTGGCGATTTTCAGTTGCGGCGTGCCGCTGGAACGGTCGAGCACGATGACATCGCCGGGGTAGATCCGGTGCGGGTTGTGCACCTGCTCCTTGTTCATCCGCCAGATTTCAGGCCAGCGCCAAGGATCGCTGAGGAATTTTGCGGCAATGCCCCACAGGGTGTCGCCGGTGGCGACGATGTGGCGGTCCGGGGCGTTGGCAGCGAGCTTGAGCGGTGTTTCCGCCTGGGCCAGGGCAGCGGCTACGGCCAGGATGAGCGCGGATATAATGCGGACCATTTTGGTTGGGCTCCTCAGAGGCGGATGCGACGGCAAGGGCCGCAAATCCCGGAAAAACCAGGAAATTCCTGGCCAAACCCGACCGATTCTGCACTTATTCAATTAGCCGGGCAAGCTCAAACATGGCTCTCTTACCCATCCTGCGTTACCCCGATCCGCGCCTGCAGCGGGTTGCGGCTCCCATCAATAAAATTGACAACAGCATTGCCGTTCTCGCCAGGGACATGGCCGAAACCATGTACGAGGCGCCGGGGATCGGCCTGGCCGCGACCCAGGTCAATGTGCACAAGCAATTGATCGTGATCGACATCACCGACGAGAAGAATGCGCTGCTGGTGATGATCAATCCGAAAATCCTCGAACAGGACGGCGCCCAGGAACACGAGGAAGGCTGTCTCTCGGTGCCGGGCATTTATGAAAAGGTCGAACGGGCCGACAAGGTCAAGGTCCGCTTCCTCGACCTCGAAGGCCAGGAACAGACGCTGGAGGCCGAAGGCCTGCTCGCCGTCTGCATCCAGCACGAGATCGACCACCTGCGCGGCAAGGTCTTCGTCGATTACCTGTCGCAACTGAAGCAGACCCGGATCAAGTCCAAGCTGGCGAAGAAGGCGCGGATCACCGCATGAAAGTCATCTTCGCCGGAACCCCGGACTTTGCCGCCGCCGCGCTGCGCGCCCTCGCCGCTGCCGGCCACGAGATTCCCCTGGTGCTGACCCAGCCGGACCGCCCGGCCGGGCGCGGCATGAACCTGCAGGCCTCGCCGGTCAAGAAGCTGGCGCTGGAACTGGGCCTCCCGGTTTTCCAGCCGCGGACGCTGCGCGACGCGGAAACCCAGGCCACGCTGGCCGACATCGCCGCCGATGTGATGGTGGTCGCCGCCTACGGCCTGATCCTGCCGCAGGCGGTGCTCGACCAGCCCCGCTTCGGCTGCATCAACATCCACGCCTCGCTGCTGCCGCGCTGGCGCGGAGCGGCGCCGATCCACCGCGCCATCGAAGCCGGCGACGCCGAAACCGGCGTCTGCATCATGCAGATGGAAGCCGGCCTCGACACCGGCCCGGTGCTGGCGCGGGCGGCAACCCCGATCACTCCGGACGACACCTGCGGCCTGCTGCATGACCGGCTGGCGGCGCTGGGCGCCGGGCTGATCGCCGAGACCCTGCCGCGGCTGCCCCTGCCGGCCGAGACGCAGCCGGAGGCGGGCGTCACCTACGCCCACAAGATCGACAAGGCCGAAGCCCAGCTCGACTGGCGGCGGCCGGCGGTGGAACTCGAACGGCAGATTCGCACCTTCAACCCCTTCCCCGGCGCCCAGGCCAGTCTGGCTGGCGTGGGCATCAAGCTGTGGCAGGCCAGTGCGCTGGCCGACCAGGGCGAACCCGGCGAAGTGCTGGCCGTGGAGCGCGACGCGCTGATCGTCGCCTGTG
>JBEBBF010000295.1:0-4270 GCA_041158545.1 Pseudomonadota bacterium
ACGGCACTTTTTCACGTCTGGCGGAAGAAAGTGCCGGGGCCGCGGGGCTGTTCTGCCGTAGCGCGCCGGAAGGGAACGTGGGCCGCAGCGAACACCGCCCTGCCGTCAGGGGCCTGCGCGGTTCGGCCGGCTACCGGCTCACTCCCCCATGCTGACCAGCGCCGCGTTGCCGCCCGCGGCGGCGGTGTTGCGGGTGCAGACCCGTTCGCTGAACAGGCGGTGCAGGGGATAGCGGCTTGCGGCGGTGGCGAGGTAGCTCGGGCTCAGCGGCGCGAGGGCGGCGGTGGCCGTGGCGAGGGGCGCGGCCGGTTCGCCATTGGAAGCCGGGCTGCCGAGGCAGGCGACCGGGGTGGTGGTGGCGCTGTGGATCGCCGCCCGGATCGGAGCGGGCAGGGACTGGCGTAGCGCGTCGCCGTCCGGGGTATCGGGAAAGACCGCCGTGTTGCCGCTGGCCAGGCAGGCGGCGAGCTGGTGCAGCAGCGCCGCCCGGTCCGGGCCGTCGCAACGCAGCGGGCCACGGGGGTGAAAGCTGAGCTGATTGCTTTCGCCGGTGGGGCCGGGCAGCGGGATTTCCCAGTCGAGCAGGCAGCGCGCGGCGTAATCGGCGCACTGGGCGCGCAGGCTGGCCAGACCCTGCTGCTGCGCCCAGTCATCCAGTTCGCGCAGCAAGGGTGGCCAGGGTGGCGCCGCCGGGGAAAGCTCGGCGGGCAGCCGGTCGAGCCCGGCCAGCCAGGGCAGCAGCAAGGGGCCGCCGGCCTTGGGGCCGGTGCCGGACAGGCCTTCGCCGCCAAAGGGCTGGACGCCGACGACGGCGCCGATCTGGTTGCGGTTGATGTAAAGGTTGCCGACCCGGCTGTGGCGGCGGAACAGGGTGATGTGCTGTTCGAGCCGGCTGTGCAGCGCCTGGGTCAGGCCGTAGCCCAGCCCGTTGAGCTGTTCCAGCAGCGCCGCTGCCTCGCCGTGGCGAAAACGCAGCACATGCACGACCGGGCCGAACACTTCCTGCTGCAACCCGGACAGGTCGGGAATTTCAATGACCGTCGGCGCGACGAAATGCCCGTCGGCGCAATCCGCCGGCAGCGGCAGCTGGAACACCGGGTAGCCGCGCTGGCGCAGCGCGGCGACATGGGCCAGCACCTGCTGTCGGGCCGGGGCGTCGATCAGCGGGCCGACGTCGGTTTCCAGCCGGCGCGGATCGCCCGCCTGCAGTTCGGCCATGGCCTGACGCAGCAGATCAAGCACGCCGTCGGCGATGTCCTGCTGCAGGCAGAGCAGGCGCAGTGCCGAGCAGCGCTGGCCGGCGCTGTCGAAGGCCGAGGCGAGGACATCCTGAACCAGTTGCTCCGGCAGCGCCGTGGCGTCGGCGACCATCGCGTTGATGCCGCCGGTTTCCGCGACCAGCCGGACTTCCGGGCGGCCGGCCAACTGGCCGTGGATCAGGCGGGCGACGGCGAGGGAGCCGGTGAACTGGATGCGCCGCAGCCGCGGGTCGGCGACCAGCGCGGCGCCGACGCTTTCACCCTGGCCGGGGAGCAACTGCAGCACCGCCGCGGGAATCCCGGCTTCATGGCACAGCCGGGTGGCGAGATGGGCGGTCAGCGGCGTCTGTTCCGCCGGTTTGGCCAGCACCGGGCAGCCGGCGGCGAGCGCCGCGGCGACCTGGCCGACGAAAATCGCCAGCGGGAAATTCCATGGGCTGATGCACAGCGCCGGGCCGGGGGTGGGCAAGGCGATCCATTCCGCGCTCAACTTCTCCGCTTCCGCCGCGTAATAGCGGAGGAAATCCACCGCTTCGCGGACTTCGCCCAGGGCGTTGGCCAGGGTTTTGCCCGCCTCCCGCTGGCAGAGGCTGACCAGTTCGTGGCGGCGGGATTCCAGCAGGGCGGCGACCTGCCGCAGCCGGGCGGCCCGTTCGCCGGGCGGGGTGGCGGCCCAGTCCGGTGCGACCCGGACCGCCGCGGCGACGGCGGCTTCCCGTTCTTCGGCGCTGCTTTCCCGCCAGTAGCCGAGGATTTCGCCGGTCGCCGCCGGGTTGCGCACCGGGCGCCATTGGGGGTGCAGCACGACCGGCGGTGTCGCCAGCAGCGGGCCGGCCTGGCCGTAGGGGGCGTCCAGCTCGCGCAGGCTGGCCAGCAGCGGCCCGAGGCTGAGTTCATCGGCGAGGTCCACGCCGGCGGAATTGTCCCGCGCATCGCCGAACAGCCGAGCGGGCAGGGGAATCGCCGGATGCGGCCGGCCGCCCAGCTGGCGCACCCGCACCAGCGGGTCCTGAATCAGTTGCTCGATGGGCGTGTCGGCATCGACCAGGCGATGGACGAAGGAGCTGTTGGCGCCGTTTTCCAGCAAGCGCCGCACCAGATAGGGCAGCAGGCTGTGGTGGGCGCCGACCGGGGCGTAGATGCGGCAGGGGCGGGCGAACTGCGCCGGCCCGACCAGATGGTCGTAGAGGGCTTCGCCCATGCCGTGCAGGCACTGGAATTCGTAATCGTCCACGCCCCGCTGCCGCGCCAGGTCCATCACCGTCGCCAGCGTATGCGCGTTATGCGTCGCGAACTGCGGGTAGATCGCGTCCGGCGCCGCCAGCAGCCGGTGGGCCGCGACCAGATAGGCCAGGTCGGTGTGCGGCTTGCGGGTATAGACCGGGTAATCGGCGAGGCCATCGACCTGGGCGCGCTTGATCTCCCCGTCCCAGTAGGCGCCCTTGACCAGGCGCAGCATCAGCCGGCGGCCGCTGGCCCGGGCCAGCCCGATCAGGTAGTCGATCACCGCCGGCGCCCGTTTCTGGTAGGCCTGGACCACGAAACCCAGTCCCTGCCAGCCAGCCAGGTCCGGGTCGGCGGCCAGACTGGCCAGCAGATCCAGCGAGAGTTCGAGCCGCTCGGCCTCCTCGGCATCGATGTTGACGCCGATGTCGTACTGCCGCGCCAGCTGCAACAGCGCCTTCAGCCGCGGCTGCAATTCCCGCATCACCCGCTGCTGCTGGCTGCGGACGTAGCGGGGGTGCAGCGCCGACAGCTTGATCGAAATGCCGGGGCCGGCGTGGCAACCCTGGCCGGCCGCGGCTTCGCCGATGGCGTGGATCGCCTGCTGGTAGGCGGCAAAGTAACGGGCGCTGTCGGCGGCGGTCAGCGCCGCCTCGCCCAGCATGTCGAAGGAGTGGCGGTAGCCGCGGGCCACCTGGGGCGCCGCCCGTTCCAGCGCCGTGGCGATGTCTTCCCCCATCACGAACTGCTGCCCCAGCAGGCGCAGCGCGAAATCGATGCCCTTGCGCACCAGCGGCTCCCCGCCCCGGTGCACCAGCGCTTGCAGCGCCTGCTGCAGCAAGCCGCCGCCGGGGAGCTGCCCCAGGCTGCGGCTCCAGTCCAGCCCCAGCGTCGCCGCGTTGACCAGCAGCGACGCGCTGTGGCCGCGGTGGCGCGACCAGTCGCCCAGCGCCAGCTTGTCGTGGATCAGCGCCGCGGCCGTGGCCGGGTCGGGAATCCGCAACAGCGCCTCCGCCAGCCCCATCAGCGCCTGCCCCTCCGGGCTGGACAGCGGGTATTCGTACATCAGTTGATCGACGCCGCTGGCGTGCTGCCGCTCCCGCCGCACCTGCTCCACCAGCTGCCGGGCCAGCCGGGCAATCCCGCTGCGGTCCAGCCGTATCGACTCCATCTCCCGAACCAGCCGGGCGACACACGCCGCCTCGTCGCACCGACCGGCCAGCCGGATTGCATGCCGCAGGGTTTCGCTCATCGCAGGCTCCTTCACGAACAAGACCCCGGCTGGAACAAATCAGCGGGCGGGGCGGGAAAGGTGAGGCGGGAAAGGTGAGGCGGGAAAGATGGTGAGACAGCGGGTGGGACAAAAAGATGGGGCGTCGGTGCGCTAATGATCCGGCCAGCTGAGTATGAAATTTCAGGTGGCATATTTGACACGGGGGTTTTGGAAGAAGCTCTTGACCCGCTCGGGTGATTATTCAAGCTTTGTCATGTGTTTGCGATCTGCGATTTCAGGCATTGTTGGGCAGAGACGCCCCCGGCGCACCTACCGCGGCTCGCAGACTGTCTTGCAACAAGTCGATGACAAAGAAAATGACTGTGATATCAACCCCGTTCCTGCGATAAGCGCCCCGAACTGCACCAGGCCTAGCACCATCAGCATTTATCACCGATTGGCTTAGATACGTTATGCCATGCGGCGGCCGCTTTGCCACATCCTCGATTGCGGTACGCATTTCAGAGACGTCCTTGCGATTGCTGTAGGTGACATGGAAAAGAATGTTGGCCCA
>JBEBBF010000296.1:0-2624 GCA_041158545.1 Pseudomonadota bacterium
CCAACTGGTGGATGCGCTGCTGCCGCAGAAGGTCAGCGGTTTGAGCGGCGTCACGGCGCTGGCGGCGGGCGAGCGGTTTTCGCTGGCGCTGAAGGCGGACGGCAGCGTCTGGGCCTGGGGCGACAACAGCCGCAGCCAGCTGGGCGCGGCCCAGGGGGGCGTGGCCAAGCAGCCGGTGCAGGTCGGTGGCCTGGGCACGGCGACGGCGATTGCCGCCGGGGCGGACTTCGCCTTTGCCTTGCTCGCCGATGGCAGCGTCTGGGCCTGGGGCAACAACAGCGAGGGCCAACTCGGCGACGGCAGCCGCCAGTCCCGGCCGCAGCCGGTCGCGGTGGCCGGGCTGGGGCTGCCGGTCCAGAGCCTGGCCGCCGGGCGGAATCACGCGCTGGCGGTGCTGGCCGACAACCAGGTCTGGTCCTGGGGGAGCAATCTCCAGGGCCAGCTGGGGGACGGCGGCGCCGGTCGCAACCTGGCCGCTGCGGTGCCCCTGGCCGGCAGCGTGCTGAAGGTCGCCGCCGGGGATCGTTTCTCGCTGGCCATCAAGGCCGATGCCAGCCTGCTGGCCTGGGGCTTCAACGCCTATGGCGAGCTGGGGAACAACAGCAGCAACAGCGGCGAAAACATCCCGGTCGGCACGACGCAGGCCGCAACCCGGATCAGTCTGGCGGGGAACGCCGCCACGCTGTCCGCCGGTCAGGCCCTGACCTTGACCGCGACACTGCAAGGTTCCGCTGCCACCGTGCCCTCCGGCCGGGTGCAGTTCCGCGATGGCGGGGTGGTGCTGGGCAGCGCCGCAATCAGCAATGCCCAGGCCGTCTTCACCACCAGCGCCCTGGCCACGGGCAGCCACGCGCTGACTGCGGATTACCTGGGCGACAGCGGCAATGCCGCCGCCAGCAGCACGCCGCTGACCGTGGCGGTCGGCGTGCCGGGCGCGCAGGTCAGCCTGACGGCTTCGGCCAGCAGCGTGGTGCTCGGCACCACGGTGAATCTGAGCGCCAAGGTCAGCGGGAGCAACCCCGGTGGCAGCGTCAGCTTCATGGACGGCAAGCTCAGCCTGGGCAGCTACCCGCTGGTTGGCGGCAGCGCCAGTCTGGCGGTGGCGCTACCGGTCGGCAGCCATGTGCTGACGGCGGTGTATTCCGGTGATGCCAACAACGCACCTGCCGCTTCGTCCGCCGTCAATCTGGTGGTCGGCGCGACGGCCACCGCGTTGCAGCTGGCGCCGGCCAGCCTCGATTTCGGCGTGCAGGCCTTGAGCAGCACCAGCACTGCCCGGATCGTGCATCTGAACAACCCCGGTGCCGCGGCGGTCAGCCTCAACGGGGTGCAAATCAGTGGCGATTTCTCCCAGAGCAACGATTGCGGCAGCAGCCTGCCCGCGAGCAGCTTCTGCAGCATCCGGGTCTATTTCAGCCCGACCCAGGCCGGCTTGCGCAACGGCAGCCTGACCGTCAGCGCCGCTGACGCCACCGGCAGCTACGTCCTGCCGCTGAGCGGTAGCGGCCAGGCCGGCAACGCCGGGGCCACGATGTTCACCACGCTGGTATCCGGATGGAACCTGCTGGGCAACGGCACCACCGCCAGCGTCGATGTCGGCAGCGTATTCGGTGACCCGGATCTGGTCATGACGGTCTGGAAGTGGCTGCCGGCCAACGGCGGACAGTGGGCGTTCTACACCCCGACCCAGGCCGACGGCGGCGCCGCCTACGCCGCCAGCAAGGGCTACGCCGCACTCACCAGCATCGCCAGCGGCGAAGGCTTCTGGGTCAACGCCAAGTCCGCCTTCACCACCAGCTTCGGCAACGCCAGCCTGATCGATACCACCAGCTTCCGCGATGGCACCGCCGCGGCCGGCAGCAATGTCCTGCCCTCCGGCTGGAGCCTGATCGCCGTCGGCAACCCGATCAGCCCCCGCGGCTTCAGCAATGGCATCCAGGCCGCCGGCGGCACCCCGCCCGACCCGGGCACCCCGGCCGCACTGACCCTCAAATCCCTGTGGGCCTGGCATGCGGGCAGCGTGGATCACGCCGCCGGCTGGCTCTTCTACGCCCCCACCCTCGACAACTCCGGTGGCCTCACCGACTACATCAACGGCAAGGCCTACATCGACTTCACCCTGCTGGGCGTCACCCTCGGCGGCAACCGCGGCTTCTGGGTGAATCGGCAGTGACAGGCCGGGCCGGGGCTTGACCCCGCCGCCCGCTCAAGACGGGCGGCGGCGGGGAGGGCGGGTCTCGGCAATCTGGTGGCGGTGGCGTTGGTCCGACCGCCAGAGGCGCATGGCCCCGTCGAGCCGGGCCCGCCTGCACCCTTGTTGATCCAGATGGATTGCCATTTTCATGACAATGCTATCCTCGTTCGAGTCCAAGGAACTCGGCGAGGTAGCCCATGAACAAACTGGAACGGCATTACCTGTTACGGCAAATCTTCCGTGACATGAGCGTGGTGCCGACGGCGGTGCTGCAGGAACGCCTGGGCCACATTTCCCGCGCCACGCTCACCCGGTACCTCAACGAACTCAGCGAAATCATCAAATGTCCCGTTGTCTACGACCGGGACGCCGGGGGGTATCGCCTGCTGGTCGGCACCACCACCGGGCGCGGGGAATTGCCCGGCCTGTG
>JBEBBF010000297.1:0-2526 GCA_041158545.1 Pseudomonadota bacterium
TAAGGCCGATACGGTCAAATCCAGCTTGAAAATCAAGCGCAAACGCGCTGATTGGGATGCCAAGCTGCGGGAGCGCTTGCTGGGGCTGGAGTTGGCATGATGGGCGAGTGCGGAGGCCCTGCTGTTGGATGGAAGACCAACGCCCACTCAGCCCGACATGCCGTCAGCGGTGAAATACCCGGAACGGCTGCTTCGCTCAATAACCTGCCCTTGGAAAGCCGCAGGAGCGTACTACCGGTTTGTGCCGATCCGAGCCAGTCAAATTGATGCGACTCAGTGGCTAACTTCGATGAGAACGCATGGTCTGTTCAGCGCGATTCTGCTACTGCGCCTTCAACTGCCAGGTTGCGTGACAGGCCACGCATTTCGCCAGGGTTTGCGTCACCCGGCCTTGTAATTGCGGGACTGGCTCCTGCCTTTCGGCCGCCTGCGCCAGCTCATCCATATCGTGATGGACGCTCATGCCCAGTTGCTTGAAAGGGAGTGGCAATTTCGCCATCAAGGCTGGATTCACATCCACCGCCGTTCCCATGCCCATCGCACGGGCCGCGCTGGCAACCTGCTTCAGGTCATTCCGGTTCAGGCCGTCCAGAACGACTTGCAGGCCGGCCAGGAAGTCCCGCATTTCCGCCAGCACGAATTCCCGCTCGTCCCTGGCCAGCACCACGGCCATCCGCGTATCCGTGCCTGCCACGGTATTGCCCCGGACGAAAAACCACCCGAAGGCCGCAATCGTCACCACCCAGAGCGCAATCGCATACAGCGCCAGTTTTCCAGTTTTCATATCTGCACCACCGCAGAAAAAAGGACCGGGCAACACGCAACGGGCCAGATCGATCAGAAGGGAGAAAAGTGTGAGCAGGCCGAAATAGCCGGCTGGCTCAAGCTGCCTGCTTCACGAAGTCGATCACGATGGCGCCGGGTTCGCGCTGGAGATAGGTAATCGCAATGGTCGTGCCATAGCGCTGCTGCAATTGCCCGAGCAGCGGCAGGGGATCGTGGTCATTGCAGAAGCGCATCGTTTCACCGGGAATCAGCGCGTCAAAGGCGCCGAAGATCGCCGCATGGCGGAAACGCTTGGCAATCCCGCGGGCATCAAACGGGTAGATGGCTTCGGGGGTGGTGTGATTGCAGACGTGAATCGGGGTCATGGGTACATCTCCTGTTTTGAACGTCCGCGCAGCATAGCCGACTATTATTGTCGGGTATTTGATGCAAGTCAGGATCGCCCGGCCGCGCTTTGCCGCACTGGCTCCGCCCCCAGGCGCCAGATCACCCCGTCGCCCAAACCCACTGCACCGCGGATGCCAAACCCAGCAGTCCTAGCAGGCCGTCCAGACCCTGGGCACTTTCGTAGACGTTCAGGAACACGACCTCGATGACCACCAAGGTGCAGCTGGCCACGGTCAAAACTCACGTGGTCGAACTGGTTCGCCTGCTGTCCGACCAGTCGATGCACCACATTCCGGTCGTGGATGAAAAGCGGAAACGGGTCGGCATCGTCACCCAGTCGGACATCATTGCGGCGCTGTACCGGCAAATTGTGCTCTCCTCGGCCAGCACGATCGCCAAGCCGAGCAGCGACACACCGGAACCAAGCTGAAACCCGCTTCCGCGCAGCGGGCAGGGACGCCTCCAGTCTGGCGAGGCTTCCCGGTCATATCAATAAGCAAAATCTTATATACTCGCCAACCTTCTTTCTTCCCTCTTTCCAAGGAGTTCCCGATGTTCAAATCCGCGCATGAGTTGGTGGTGGCGGCCAAGCAGGTGATTCGTGAAGTGGCGCCGACGGAGATTCAGGCCCTGCTGGCCGAAGGCGGGAGCTTGCTGCTGGATGTCCGCGAGCCGGAGGAGTTTCAGATGGGGCGTCTGGGGGGGGCGGTCGGCCTGCCCCGCGGCCTGCTGGAATTCCGGCTGTCGGCTGATCCGGGCCTGCAGAATGTCGAGCGGCAGGTGGTGGTGTATTGCAAGACCGGCGGCCGTTCGGCGCTGGCGGCGCAGAGCCTGCTGGGCATGGGCTTTCGCCGGGTGACTTCACTGGCCGGGGGTTTTGATGGCTGGCTGGGGGCCGGGCTGCCGGTGGTGGAACCGCAGGATCTGTCCTTCGATTGAGCGCGATGTTGGGGATCAGAAAACGCTACTGGGTGCTGCTGCTCCTGGCCTTTCTGGCCGGGCTGGACTGGTACATGCGGGCGCCGGACGCCCAGTCGCGGGCGCTGACCCGGGCGATTGAGGCGGAAGGCAGCGAAAAGCTGCGCAACTATCCCTACCAGTTCTGGGTGATGAAGGTGGTGAATGGCACCGCCTACGTCAGCACGCCGCGCAATTACGAGGTTCCGGCGGCCAAGGCGCTGGCAGCGATGTACCCGGACCTCAACACCAGGAACCCCAACGACCCGAAATTCATCGCCGCCCAGGAACTGCTGGGCCAGGTGCAAACCGAAGCCCGCGCCATCGTGCTGGAGCAGCCGGGGATCAAGGCGGTGGAATGGTCGCTGGACCGGGACTGGGTCCGCTCCCAGTTCA
>JBEBBF010000298.1:0-4240 GCA_041158545.1 Pseudomonadota bacterium
GATGCCCGGTCATCGCCGCGCGGAAGGCCATGGTCGCCGTGGCCTGATCGCGAATCTCGCCGACCAGGATGATGTCCGGGTCCTGGCGCAGCAGGGAACGGACCCCGCTGGCGAAATCAAGTTTGTGGGCTTCGGCGAGGGAGGTTTGTCGCAGCAGGGGCAGCGGGTATTCGACCGGATCCTCCAGCGTCATGATGTTCAGCCGCTCGTGGTCGAGTTGCTGGAGCAGGGCGTACAGGGTGGTGGTCTTGCCGCTGCCGGTGGGGCCGGTGATCAGCGTCAGCCCTTCCGGATGCTGCAGGAGCGCGTGCAACTGGTGCTGTTGCCGGGCATCGAGCCCCAGTTGCGCCAGCGGCACGATGCCTTTTTGCCGGTCCAGAATCCGCAGCACCAGGTTTTCGCCGTGCAGCGTCGGGTGGCTGGCGGCGCGGAAGTCGATGGGCCGGCCGGAGATCAGCAGGCTGAAGTGTCCGTCCTGGGGCGCACGGGTTTCGGCGATGTTCATCCCGGCGACAATCTTCAGGCGGACGACCATCGCCGGCCAGTGGCTGGCGTGGAGGCAGCGGACCGGGTGCAGCAGGCCGTCGATGCGGTAGCGGATGCGCAGGAAGCCCGCTTCCGGCTCGAAATGCAGGTCGGAGGCGCCGGCGCGGACGGCATCGTGGATCAGGCTGTCCACGAGGCGGACTACCGGCGGGTTGTCGCTACCCAGACTGCCAGGGCGCGGGGTGCCGTGTTCGATTTCCTGGAGGATGTCGTCGATGGCCAGCGGCTGGCCGTAATGGCGGTCGATGGCCTGGGCGATGTCGGCTTCGCCGGCCAGAACCGGGACGATCTGCAGCGGCTCTCCGCTATCGCCGGTCAGGCTGTTGCGCAGCCGGTCCTGGGCCGGGAGGTCATGCACCTGGGCCAGCGCGACGTGAAGTTCCCGCTGCACCAGGTCCAGCCGCAGTGGGAAACAGTGGTGCTGCCGGGCCAGTTCCCTGGGTAGCAGGGCCAGGGCGGCTGGGTCGGGGAGCAGGCTGTCGAGGCGAATGCTGTTGTGGCCCAGCCGGCTGGCCAGGGTGTCCAGCAACAGGTTTTCGCTGACAAAACCCAATTCGACCAGGATGCGGCCGAGGGGGCGGTGCCGCTTTTGTTGTTCCAGCAGTGCGATGCGCAACTGGTCGCTGCCCAGGGCGCCCCGCTGGCAGAGTTGCTCGCCCAGGCGGGCTGCGGTGGCAAGAGGGGCGCCGGGCGGGAAGGCAGGCCGGGGGTAAGGCGATGCGGTGGCCAATGGCGAGCCTGGGGCGTTCATTGCTGCAGCTCTGCCAGCCGGCGGCCGATTTCGCTGGTGTGGAAACCGGCTGGACGCAGGGCGGCGAGGTGCAGCGCCTGGCGGTAAAGGCTGGCGGCTTCCTGGGGACGGTGCAGCTGGTCGAGGCTGATCGCCAGGTTGTACAGGTAGTCCGGGTTCTGGCTGTCGCCGGCATGGGCCGCCTGAAAGGCAGCGCGGGCTTCGTGCCAGCGGCGTTGCCGGGCGTGCAGGCAGCCGAGGGCGAAATGCAGGGCGGCAGCGTGGGGCGCAGCTTGCAGCGCCAGCCTGAGCCGGGCTTCGCCACCTTCCGGGTCGCTGTCGGCCTGCAGCAGGACTTGCCGGGCCAGGGCTTCGAGATCGTCGGGCTGTTCGGTCAGCAGCCGTTCGAGGAAGTGTGCGGCCTGACGGCTGTCACCGGAGTGTTGCCGCAATACCGCCAGGGCCAGCAGCGCATCCCGTTGCCTGGGCTGCTCGGCCAGGATTTGCTGGTATTGCCGAAAGGCGTCGTCGAACTGCCCGTCCCGCAGCAGGAGCTGGGCGCGTGCCAGCTGAGTGGCAGCCGGGCTGGGGGCGGTGCTGATCCGGATGCCGTTGCCCGGAGGTGTTTGCGCCGGGCTGGCGCTGGCGCAGAGCAGGCCGAGGCAGAGTGGCAGGAGAAACCGGGAAGGGAAAGCCGGCCGTCGGGACATGTCAGCTCCCAAGGGGCGGGGGGTTCCCGCCGGTGGGCAGCAGCGGTGCCAACTGGCGGTAGTCGCCGCCGAGGCTGGCTTCCCGGATCACCGACGGGCGCAGGAAAATCACCAGTTCGGATTTGCGTCCGGCGGTGCTGCGTTGGCTCGTCAGTTCGCCAAGAACCGGGAGCGAGCCCAGGCCGGGCAGGCCGGCGTGCTGGCGACTGGAACTGTCCTCCATCAGGCCGCCAAGCACCGCGATGTCGCCGTGGCCGATCCGCAGGATGGATTCGATTTCCCGGGTGCGAATCTGCGGGACGAAGTTTTTGATGCCGGCGGGAATACTGGGATTGGGGTCTTCCTTGAGGCCGGAGATGCTGGAAATCGTCGGGCGGATGTTCAGCGTGATGGTGTCGTTCGGGCTGATTTGCGGGGTGACGCTGAGGACCAGGCCGACCGAGACCGATTGCGGCGTCGTGCTGACCGACGTGGTGCTGCCGACACTGGCGGTGCTGGTGGTGTCGGCCTTGACGGTGAAGTAGACGAAGTTGTCCACCACTTTCAGCAAAGCCGTCTGGTTGTTCAGGACCGATAGACGGGGGCTGGAGAGGACTCGGGTCTGGCCGTAGGCTTCCAGCAGACGGACCAGGAAGGCCAGGTTCAGCGGTCGGCTGAGGTTGCGATAGGACAGGGTGAAAGCCTGGCTGCTGCTGTCGTTGCCCGGTGCGCTCTGGCCGGGCGTCAGCGCGAATCCGGAGCCATCGCTGCGCAGGCGGGACCATTCAATGCCTTGCTGGTGCGCTTCGGTCAGTTCGACTTCGACGATGGTGGCTTCGATCATCACCTGGCGCCGGGCGGCGGCGAGCACTTTTTCCAGGTAGGTCTGGATGCGTTCGTGCTGGCGGCCACTGGCACGAACCGTCAGCAGCCCGCTTTCCGGATTGGCGATGACCTGAGCGGCTTCCCGCACGGTGTTGTGGCGAACGACAGTGGTGCCGTTCTGGCTCAGGCTGGCCGAGTTCGAGCTATGGCTCAGCGTCGGATTGCCTGGGCTGGCGTTGCGACTGGCGTGGCGGGCGGTACCGATGGGCGTTGGGGCGCCGGTGCCGGTCATGCTCTGGGTGTTGCGGTTTTCGGTGACGGTTTCGCTGGCGCCTTCGGGCAGGGGCTTGTCGTTTTCCCGCAGCAGGTCGCGGATGTTTTCGGTCAGCGTGTCCCAGAACTGGTTGCGGGCGAGGTTCTCGATCCGGGTGGTCGAGGCGTTGCCGCCGGGGATGCTGGCATTGCTGGCGCCGGTCTGGATGTTGGCTGAGGTGGTTGCGATCTGGGTGTTGGTGGTCACCGTGGCGCTGACGCTGCGGTTCAGGCTCAGGTAGTCAATGGTGTAGTGACGCAGGAATGGTGTGTCGGGCATCACCGCCCAGGTGTCGCCATGCTGCTCGTAACGCAGATCAAGCTGGCGGGCCAGGCGGGCAAGCAGTTGCGGCAGGGTCTGATCGACGGCATTCAGGCTGACCAGGCCGGTGAGGCCGGGATGAATGTCCACGTTTTGCTTGCTGTCCCTGGCCAGTGCGAACAGCAATTCCTGGATGGGCACGTTCTGCACCACCACGTTGTAGCGCTCCCTGGCGGTTTCGGGCAGGGCCGGGGCCGGGAAGCTGCTCAGCGTGATATCGGGTATGCGTCCCTTGCCCGTGAGGTCCCCGCCTGCAGCGAGATGCTGGCGAGTATCCAGCTTCGGCGGCGGCAGACTACAGGCGCTGAGGCCGAGGAGGCTGGTGACGAGAAGGACGGCTACCGGGTGCATGATTTATCCGAATGGAATTTTCATTAAGGTTAGACGCCGTTGTTTTGAAACTCAGTATGACTTTGGTATTAGTTGGCGTGATAGTCTGTGAAAACTCCGGCTCTTCGTCGTTTGGCAAACTATGCGAATTGAGTTGCGTGCAACAAGATGGGGAGAGGCGGGGAGGGCGGAACCGGAAACGCCGGCAGGGTCGGGCGCGCCGCGGGCAGCGGCTCATTCCGCCCAGTTTTCGACGCTCAGGTCGGCAACCCGCTGGAATTCGCGGGTGTTGTTGGTGACGAGCCGGGCATTGACCGCGAGGGCTGGCCGGCCTTATTGCGGTTCCCGGCGGCGGAGGGTGGCTTCAGGGCCTCCGCACTCGCCCATCATGCCAACTCCAGCCCCAGCAAGCGCTCCCGCAGCTTGGCATCCCAATCAGCGCGTTTGCGCTTGATTTTCAAGCTGGATTTGACCGTATCGGCCTTA
>JBEBBF010000299.1:0-2740 GCA_041158545.1 Pseudomonadota bacterium
ACGCTGCACCACTTGCAGGAAGCCGGTCTGGCGCAGTTCGACCCCGCCAACGGCAGCCTTGATGCCCATCCGCTGGTGCGGGAATACTTTGCCGCGCAACTCAAAACTCAGCAGCCCGCAGCCTGGCAGGCAGGCCATAAGCGGCTGTATCAGCATCTGAAAACCACCACCCCGGAATTCCCCGACACCCTCGACGGCCTGCAACCCCTATATCAAGCCGTGACCCATGGCTGTCAGGCGGGTTTGTATCAGGATGCGTGTGTCGAGGTGTATCGCGACCGGATTTTGCGCGGCGATAAGGCTTTCAGCGTCAAAAAACTCGGCGCCTTCGGTGCTGACCTGGGCGCGGTAGCCGCATTCTTTGTCGAACCCTGGCGGCGCTTGCACCCAGGGCTCTCAGACGACGATCAAGCCTGGCTGCTCCATGAAGCCGCATTCCGCCTGCGCGCCCTGGGCCGACTGACGGAAGCGCTGGAACCGATACGAACGGGGGCCGAGACGTTTATTCAACAAAAAAATTGGGGAAACGCCGCTACCAGCTACAGCAACCTCAGCGAACTGCAACTGACCCTGGGACGCCGCCAAGACGCGAGCTCTTCCGCCGAGCTGGCCGTGGGTTATGCCGACCAGAGTAAGGACGCCTTTCAGCGCACGATTTGCCGCACCACCCTGGCGGACGCCCAGCATCAGACGGGCCACCGGGGCGCCGCCCTGGCCCTATTCCAGGCTGCCGAAACCCTGCAGGTGGAAGACCAGCCCGAGTATCCGCTGCTCTATTCGCTGCAAGGAATTCAGTATTGCGACTGTCTGTTGGCGCCACTGGAGCGGCAAGTGTGGCAGCGGGTTTTGCAGGGACTGCAATTGCAGAAGCAAACCGGCTTACAGATTAGCCATGGCGCGAGTGCGGACGTTGAAATCGCCAGCAAGCCAGCGCCTATGCGGAGCCACGAGGCTGGCACACATGTCGACCTACAGGCTATCGCCCAACGCGCCAGTCAAACACTGCAATGGGCGGAAATTAATCGGGCGTACCTGCTCGACATCGCCCTCGACCACCTCACCCTCGCCCGTTGTGCCCTCTATGCTGATCTCCTGCAAGACCGTGCCCCAGGAGAAGAGGCCAATACCCACGCCCAAGCCGCCGTCTCCGGCCTGCGCAAGGCGGGTACTTTGGACCATCTCCCCCGCGGCCTCCTCACCCGCGCCCAGCTTTACCACGCCCTCGGCCAGGACGACGAAGCCCGTGCCGACCTCGACGAAGTCGAACACATCGCCTCCCGCGGCGGCATGAAACTCCACCTCGCCGACCTCACCCTAACCCGCGCCCGCCTCTTCACCGACCCCACCCAACTCCCCCTCGCCCGCAAGCTCATCGAAGAATGCGGCTACTGGCGGCGACGGGAAGAGTTGGCCGATGCGGAACAGATACTGACGTCCCACCCCTGAGTGCCAAGCTGTTCGAGGCACTTCAACCTCAACCAGGAGAACATCCATGAGCTTCAAACTAGGCCGTACCTCGCTGAATGAACTACAAGGAGTACACCCTGACCTCGTCAAAGTGGTTAACCGGGCCATAGAAATCTCGACCCAGGATTTTTCCGTGCATGACGGCATCCGCACGCAGGAGGAACAGAAAAAACTGTACGCCTCGGGAGCGAGTCAGACGCTGGATTCCCGCCACATCACCGGCCATGCTGTCGATCTGGTGCCGTACATCGCCGGAAAATTGCGCTGGGAATGGGACCCGATCTACAAGATTGCCGAAGCCATGCGGGTGGCTGCGCGCGAATTGAAAGTCCCCATTCGTTGGGGCGGCGCTTGGGATGTACTACTGACCGAAAGCGACGAAACCCCGGAGGAAATGGTTGTTTCCTATGGCGCTCGCCGTCGCGCTGCTGGTCATAAGGTGTTTATCGATGGTCCGCACTTTGAATTGCCCAAAGCGCTCTATCCATAAACGCTGCATCCCATAGCCAGCCACGCCCAAACGCAGAAAACATTGCTCTTCGGTACTGCAAGCGTGAGCTGGCTACGTCACCTGAAGCTTTGACCCCTAGCTGCGGACACGCTGATGCCTCACCCGCTTGCTCAAACTCGGCTAACGCCTCCCCAGGAGATTTCCATGCGCCCCCTCTGCTTCATCCTCATGCCCTTCGGCAAAAGACCTGCCGGCGATAGTCGGATGGTGGATTTTGATGCCGTCTATCAACAACTCATCAAACCGGCCGTCGAGGCCGCTGGTTTGGAGCCGTTACGTGCCGACGAAGAGCAGCTGGGTGGCCTGATTCACAAGCCGATGTTTGAGCGGCTGGTGTTGTGCGAGTACGCGGTGGCAGATTTGACCACGGCCAACGCCAATGTGTTTTACGAATTGGGAGTCCGTCATGCGGCGCTACCCCGCGCCACCTTGCCGATTTTCGCCAAGGACTGCGGGCAATTGCCGTTCGATGTGAATGGTTTGCGTGCGCAGCCCTATCAACTCGGGGCCGACGGGCGCCCTGCTAATGTGGAAACCGACAGGGCACAAATCAGCGCCCGCTTGCATGCCGCACGGGAACCGGACACGGACAGCCCGGTGTTTCAACTACTTAACGACTTCCCCAATATCCAGCGCCTGAAAACCGATAGTTTCCGCGAACAAGTGCGCTACGCGGAATCCATGAAAGCCAAGTTGGCGGACGCGCGTCGGAAAGGCGCATCGGCGCTGGAGGACATTGAAGCCACTCTCGGGGATTTGCGC
>JBEBBF010000300.1:0-2848 GCA_041158545.1 Pseudomonadota bacterium
TCCTGCAGGACCCCCACGAGATTCCCCAGGCGGTCACCACGCTGACCCGCAGCCTGATGGACGAGCAGCAGGCCGGCTCGCTGCGCGAAGCCTTGCGCAATGTGTCCGGCCTGACCTTCAACGCCGCGGAGGGCGGCCGCTCCGGCGACAACATGATGCTGCGCGGCTTCTACACCTTCGGCGACATGTACCTCGATGGCATCCGGGATACCGCCCAGTACAACCGGGAGCTGTTCAACCTGGAGCAGGTGGATGTGCTGCGGGGTTCGGCGGCGATGCTGTTCGGGCGGGGCCAGGCCGGCGGGGTCATCAACCAGGTCAGCAAGACGCCGTTGCTGGCGGACCGGAACCGGCTGAGCGCCTCGGTGGGCACGCAGCAGCACCAGGAGCTGAAGGGGGATTTCAACAAGCAGCTGGGTGAAACCAGCGCGTTGCGGGTCAATGTGATGCGGCGGGACGAGGGCAGCTGGCGGGAAAACAGCGCCACCGGCGCCCGGCCGGACCTGCACCGGGAAGGTCTGGCCGCCAGCCTGGGGCTGGGTATCGGCACCCGCAATGAATTCACCGTCAGCCACAGCGTCGTCAAGACCCGCGACCACGGCGACTACGGCATCAGCTTCGACAGCGCGACCAAGCGGCCGACGACCCGCTTCCCGTCGAGCAGCTACTGGGGCGTCGCGGCGGATTTCGACAACAGCGAAACCGAAATGACCACGCTGACGCACCAGCACCGCTTCAGCCCGGATACCGAACTGCGCACCCAGTTGCGCCGCGCCCGTTACCAGCGCGCCTACTGGGCCTCGGCGCCGTCGGCGACCACCGCGCCGGATGCCGACGGCAACAGCCCGAAGACCCGTAAGAGCGACACCCTGGACTGGACGCTGCAATCCGACCTCAACACCCGCTTCCAGGCGCTGGGGATGCGTCATGACTTCCTCGCCGGCTTTGAATACCTGAAGGAAGACGCCTCGCGCTGGGGGTTGGCGGCGCAAGGCACGTTCCCCTATTACAGCCAGAGCCGGGTTGCCGGTGCGGCGACCACCTACAAGGGGGACAGCTACGCGCTCTACGCCCAGGACAGCGTCGAATTCCTGCCGCAGTGGAAGCTGCTGTTCGGCGTCCGCCGCGACGAACTCAGTGCGGAATATTCCTCGACCACGTCGCCGCAGCTGAAATTCGGCGAGTGGAGCTACCGCTCCGGGCTGTCCTGGCAGCCTAAGGAAGATACCCATTACTACCTCAGCTGGAGCGATTCCTTCAGCCCGACCGCCGACCTTTACCAGCTCTCCGGTGGCAGCTATCCGGCGGAACGCAGCCAGGTCACCGAGCTGGGCGCCAAGTGGCTGTTCTTCGATGGCGACCTGGCCTTCCGCAGCGCCCTGTACCGGGCGACCAAGGACTGGGAACGCAACACCGATCTGGAATCCACCGCGGCGATCCTGACCAAGAAGCGCCGTACCGACGGCCTGGAATTCGAATTGGCCGGGCGGATCAACAGCCGCTGGGAAGTCTTCGCCGGCCTGGCGCTGATGGACGCCACGATTCTTGAAATTGCCGAAAACCGTAACGCCACCACCGGCGTCGTCACCTACGCCGATTCCCGGCTGGTGGGCCAGAAAGCGCGGAACACGCCGGACTACACCTTCAACCTGTGGAGCACCTACAAGCTGACGGAAAACTGGAAGCTGGGTGGCGGCGTCGAGGCCAAGGGCAAGCGGCTGGTCTATTCCCCCTCGACCACCGACGCCAGCAGCCTGTTCAACAACGGCGTGTTCAACCCCAACGCGGCCCCGCGCTACGAGCGTTGGGACGCAATGCTGGCCTACGAACAAAAGGGCTACACCATCAAGCTGAACATCAACAACCTGTTCGACAAGCTGTACTACGACGCGGTGTACGACAACGGCGGCTTCACCGTACCGGGTACCCGGCGCAAATTCATCCTGACCACCGAGTTCAAGTTCTAAACCCAAGCCGAAAGGGCGTGCCCATGCTGATCACCATCGACGACATCCTGAATCCCGAGGAATTGGCAGAGGCACGCCGGCTGCTCGCCGCCGCCCGCTGGAGCAGCGGGCTGGAAACCGCCGGAACCCAGGCAGCGACGGTCAAGCGCAACCAGCAGGTCGCGGACAACGCCGCGGAACTGCCGCTCCTGCGCCGGCTGGTGCTGAACGCATTGCAGCGCAACGCCCGTTTCTTCGCCGCCGCGCTGCCGTTGCGCATCCTGCCGCCTTTCTTCAACCGCTATGGCGGCGCTGAAAATACCTACGGCTGGCATACCGACAATGCGATGCGGGCGCTGCCCGATGGCAGCGGCTACGTCCGCGCCGACGTCTCGGCAACCCTGTTTTTTTCCGACCCCGAGGACTACGACGGCGGCGTGCTGAACATTGCCGACACCTTCGGCCAGCACGGGGTCAAGCTCAGGGCTGGCAGCCTGGTGGTCTATCCCTCGTCCTCGATTCATGAAGTCAGCCCGGTGACCCGCGGCGAACGCCTCGCCTGTTTCATGTTCATGCAGAGCATGGTCCGGGACGCTGGGCAGCGCCGGCTGCTGTACGACATGGATATGGCGCTGTGGCAATTGCGCCAGGAGGTCGGCGAAACCGCGCCGGTGGTGCAACTGACCGGCACGTACCACAACCTGCTGCGCCGCTGGGCCGAGGCATGAGCGGGCCGGGGCTGCCGGCGGAAGTCTGCGCCGTCGCCGATTACGCCGGGCTGGCCCGGCAGCGGCTCGATCCCCGCGCCTGGGCCTACCTGGATGGCGCCGCCGCGGACGAGCTGACCCGGCGCTGGAACCGGGAAGCCTTCGACCAGTTGCCCCTGCGGCCCCGGGTCTTGC
>JBEBBF010000301.1:0-4366 GCA_041158545.1 Pseudomonadota bacterium
TTGCATCTGAAAAGATTAGTTCGTTGAAGTTATGCCAAGACGAAATCAATCTTCTATACTTCCTCGGCGAGAATCCATCAGAACCTCTAAATCTTGATCGAGTTAATTACGAGGCAATTTCACTTAGTAGGCTTGAAGTTCTAAATTTGGTACATAACCTAGAGTCAAAAGGACTCGTATCATTAAACCCGTATAGCTCTTCCGAGCTTGTTTTCCTTACATCTTCTGGACGCCAACGCTCTCTCGAGATTCAGCGTGCATCCAAAGCAAAGGCTGCCGAAAAATAAAGAAGATGGACCACGGTTCTCTCCTGCGCAAATCAAACCCGTGGTCTAGCTGATGGTTTCCAGGAAAATTTTTACCAAGCCCAGATTTTTGATTTTCGTGGCGACGGCCAAGATTTTTACAAGCAAGAGAAGTAAGGGCAGCGCATCCATCATGGAGCCAATATTTGGTTGATGGGTCTGCGGTTCATCCGTCCTGCTGCTTTCCGTTGTTTTGTAGGGCCGAATTGATTCAGCCCTAATTGATGGCGGTGATCGATGACTGGGCGGCAAGCGCTTGGGACGTTCGGGCGAATGAATTCGCCCCTACAGAGGTTTCGCCCCCGTCCTGCACACTCATGCTGCGTCAATTACGCCCGGCCACGCGGCTGATTCCGGGCTCTGGCGGGGAACCCGTCCCCTACACCTTCAGCAATTCCGCCTTGTCCCCTAGCCAGCGCTGGAGGTGGGCTTCGGCGCGGGGGGTGGCTTGGGTCAGGAGGTGTTCGGCGAGGGCGCGGGCGGGGGGGATCAGGGCGGCGTCCTGTTCGAGGTCGGCGTAGCGCAGCAGGGGGAGGCCGCTTTGCCGGCTGCCGATGAATTCGCCGGGGCCGCGCAATTCGAGGTCCTGGCGGGCGATTTCGAAGCCGTCGGTGTGTTCGAAGATGATGCGCAGGCGCTGGCGGGCGGTTTGGGAGAGGGGCTGGGCGTAGAGCAGGATGCAGGCGCTGTCGTGGCTGCCGCGGCCGACCCGGCCGCGCAGCTGGTGGAGTTGCGACAGGCCGAAGCGTTCGGCGTGTTCGATGACCATCAGGCTGGCGTTGGGGACATCGACGCCGACTTCGATGACGGTGGTGGCGACCAGCACCTGCAGCGTTCCGGCGGCGAAGGCGGCCATCACCGCCTGTTTTTCGTCGGCTTTCAGCCGGCCGTGGACCAGGCCGATGGCCAGCTCCGGCAGTTCTTCCTGCAGATGGGCGTGGGTGTCGATGGCGGTTTGCAGTTGCAGCGCTTCCGATTCCTCGATCAGCGGGCAAACCCAGTAGGCCTGGCGGCCTTCGGCGACCCGGCGGCGGAGGTAGGCGATGACTTCGTCGCGGCGGTTTTCGCTGACCAGCTTGGTTTTGATCGGGGTCCGGCCGGGCGGGAGTTCGTCGAGGATGGAGACGTCGAGGTCGGCGTAGTAGCTCATCGCCAGGGTCCGCGGGATGGGTGTCGCCGACATCATCAGCTGGTGCGGATTGCCGCCCTTGCGGCGTAGCGCCAGACGCTGGGCAACGCCGAAGCGGTGCTGTTCGTCGATGATGCAGAGGCCGAGCCGGGCGAAATCGACATGGTCCTGGATCAGCGCATGGGTGCCGATCACCAGTTGCGCGGCGGCGGCGACTTCGGCCAGTTGCTGGCGCTTGCTCCTGGCGCGCAGGCTGCCGGAGAGCCAGGCCAGCCGCACGCCCAGCGGCGCCAGCCAGGCTTCGAGCTTGAGGAAGTGCTGTTCGGCAAGGATTTCCGTCGGCGCCATGAAGGCGGCCTGCCAGCCGGATTCGATGGCGCGGCAGGCGGCCAGCGCGGCGACGATGGTCTTGCCGCTGCCGACGTCGCCCTGCAGCAGCCTTTGCATCGGGTAGGGCCGGGCGAGGTCGGCGGCGATTTCCTCGCCAGCGCGGGCCTGCGCCCCGGTCAGGCCGAAGGGCAGCCGCCCCAGCAGGGCGGCGACCAGTTCGCCGGTTCCGGCGAGGCAGGGGGCGTCGCCGGCCGCCCGGCGGGCGGCGTAGGCGCGGCGCAGGGAAATCTGCTGCGCCAGCAGTTCGTCAAACTTGATCCGTTGCCAGGCCGGGTGCGCCCGGTCTTCCAGCCGCGCCGGGCTGAGCTCGGGCGGCGGCCGGTGCAGGGTCTGCAGCGCCGTCGCAAAATCCGGCAAATCCAGCTTGTCCCGCTCCGCCGGCAGCAGGGTGTCGGCGAGGGGCTGCCGGGCCAGCGCGGCGAGGATCAGCTTGCGCAAAGTGCCCTGGCCGAGGCCGGCGGTGGTTGGATACACCGGGGTCAGGCTGTCCGGCAGCGGCTCGCCGGGGCTGACCACCCGGAAGCGGGGATGCACCATCTCGGCGCCGTAAAAGCCGGGCTGGATTTCGCCAAAGGCGCGAACCCGGGCGCCGGGCACCAGGGCCACCTGCTGGTTGGGGTAAAAACTGAAGAAGCGCAGCGTCAGTTCCCGGCCGCCATCAGCCACCCGCACGACCAGTTGGCGGCGGGGCCGCAGCTGGACTTCGGCGTGGATCACCTCGGCTTCGAGTTGCAGCGGCCGCCCCAGCGGCGCAGCGGCCAGGGGCATCAGCCGCGTTTCGTCCTCGTAGCGCAGCGGCAGATGCAGGATCAGGTCTTCGTCCCGCTCCAGCCCCAGCCGGGACAGTTTTTGCTGCACGGCGGTGGATACCGGCAGGCTGCTGCGGCGCAGCGGGCTGGACGGGGTAGACCGGGTGGCACCGCGGCGGGCGGCGGCAGGTGCGTCGCCTGCGCCCGCATCCTGTTCAGCCGCCCCGTCGACGGGCAGCGCCGTGGTCTTGTCCGACCGGGGCGAGGCCCGCCGGCCTGGGCTTTTCCCGGCGGCGGCCGGGGTGCCGGCACCTCGGCCGCGCCGGGGCGCCGGCTGTCCGCTCATGCGCCGACGTACATCACCGCGTCGGCTTCAACCAGCGCGGCACGGGGCAGTTCCTTGACGCCAATTGCGGCGCGGGCCGGGAAGGGCTCGTTGAAATAGCGGGCCATGGTTTCATTGACCTTGGCAAAATTGGCCAGGTCGGTCAGGAAGACGTTCAGCTTGACCACGTCGGCCAGGCTGCCGCCCGCGGCTTCGGCAACCGCCTTGAGGTTCTCGAACACCCGGACGATCTGGGCGTCGATGCCCTCGACCATCGTCATACTTTGCGGGTCCAGCCCGATCTGGCCGGAGAGATAAACGGTGTCGCCGACCTTCACGGCCTGGGAATAGGTGCCGATGGCAGCGGGGGCGAGCGGGGTGGCAATGATCGTTTTCGGCATGGCGCGGTCTCAGTAGTCTACGAAAGGAGCGAATGTTAAATGAGCACACCCCTGATCACCAGTCTGGAAAAACTCCTCGGCGGCCCGCGGGACGGCCCGCTGCTCCGCTTTGCGCTGGCCAGCGAATGGCATAAACAGGGCGATCTGCAGCGGGCCCTGCAGCATTGCCAGGCCGCGCTGAACGGCGACCCGCAGCACTCCGCCGCCTGGAAACTGCTGGGCAAACTGCACGCCGCCACCGGCAACCCCGCCGCGGCCATCACCACCTACGAACAGGGCATCGCCATCGCCGAACAACGGGGCGACCTCCAGGCCGTCAAGGAAATGCAGGTCTTCCTGAAGCGACTGCGGCGGGCAGCAGCGGCGGACGCCGGGCATCCCGCTTCCAGCACGGACTGCTGACCCCACGCTGTCAGCAGCCCTTCCGCAGCATGGCGGGGCTGCTGGCGATCCCGCGCCGACAGAAGTTGCAGCTGGATTACCGCGATGCGAGCGACACGGCATGCCATCGGCGCACTGGCCCAGCGACCTGCCTCCTGTGCAAAGTCTGATTCAGGCCATTGAATCTTAAAGAAAATTTGACCGACAAAACAATCCAGCAACAGAAGAATCCAACGGTTTTCTAAAGTGTGATCGGGGATGGCGGCAAGCGTAAATGCGAGTGCAGATTCTCATGGCGATCAACCCACTCTGCCATTCGAGGCAGCACAGCCGCCACCCGCATATCCTGATTGAATAAAAGACCGAACTGAATATCTGAAATTTCCTCAAGCACATACAGATAATGGGCATCGTACGTGGTTTTTTCTTCATCACTTTCGAAAACAGATGAAAGGGCCGCACGCTCAGACTTAAAGTGCTGACAAACCTGAAAAAGAAAATCTGACAATAACGTAGGTATTATCTCTGAGCGAAAAGTCAGCTCCTTGAACGAATTCAGACGATCAAGCATTTCGCGCATTGCGGCGTGTTGTCGCGCCAGATTTTCTTCCATACCATGGCCTCATGAACGAAGGTAGATGAAAGACGGTATTGTTTTCATCCACGAGTCCAGTATGCGCCGATTT
>JBEBBF010000302.1:0-3273 GCA_041158545.1 Pseudomonadota bacterium
GCAGGTGACTGAGCGCCAGGCCGGTCAGCACCGCCAGGGCCGGGGCCATCGGCAGGATGTAGGAAGGGAGTTTGGAACTGGAGGTGCTGAAGAAACCAATGACCACCAGCGCCCAGACGAACAGCATCCGCTGCGGCTGGAAGCGGCCGCTGCTTTCCCGGCGCCAGGCACTGAGCCAGCCCTGCAGCATCATCAGCGTCCAGGGCAGCGTGCCGACGAGGAAGACGCCGGCGAAGTACCAGGGCGGCTGGTAACGCTGATGCACCTTGGTCAGGAAGCGCTCGAAGTGTTCGTGGATGAAGAAGAAATGGAAGAATTCCGGGTTCGCCAGCGACACCGCGACGAACCAGGGCGCGGTGACCAGCAGGAACAGCGCCAGTCCGCGCAGCCATTCCAGCCGCCGCCAGGGGCCGAGGTCGCGGCAGAGCAGGGAGTAGGTCACCAGCGTGCCGCCACACAGCACCAGCGTGACGATCCCCTTCGACAGCACCGCCAGCCCCATCGCTCCCCAGGTCAGCAGCATCCAGCGGCGGCGGGCGGAGTCCAGCGTGTCGCTGTGGTTGGCGAGGATCAGCCCGGTCAGGGCCAGTTGCAGGAAGAAGCTGAAACCCATGTCCAGCGTGTTGATGTGGCTGATCACCAGCGTGAACAGCCCGCTGCCAAGACAGAGCGCGCCGATGAGGCCGGCGCGGAAGCCGAACAGCCGCTGCCCGAGGAAGAAGGCCAGCAGGACCGACAGGTAGCCGGTCAGCGCCGGCCACAGCCGGGCGGTCCACTCGTTTTCACCAAAAGTCTTGAATGCCGCCGCCGTGGCCCAGTACTGCAGCGCCGGCTTTTCGAAATACTTGATGCCGTTGAGCCGGGGCGTCACCCAGTCACCGGTGACGGCCATTTCCCGCGGGATTTCGGCGTATCGTCCCTCGTCGGGGCGGACCAGCTTGCGGTAATCGAGGCTGCCAAACCAGGCCAGCGTGAAGACAAGCAGCAGCAGCGCCAGGCTGCGCCGGGACAGGGCCGGCATGTCGAAGTACAGGGACATCAGTCGATCAGGATTGCGGCGGCGACCTTGCGGCCTTCGCTGGCGAGGATGTTGTAAGTGCGGCAGGCAGCGGGGGTGTTCATCACCTCCAGGCCGATGCCGGCGGCGATCAGCGGCTGCAGCAGCGGCACGGCAGGAAAGCGCTGACGGCTGCCGCTGCCGAACAGCAGGATCTCCGGCGCCTGGTCGGCCAGCAGCTGGAAGTCGGCCGGCGTCAGGGCTTCGAAGGGACGGGGCGTCCAGTCGCTGATCAGCCGATCCGGTAGCACCAGCAGGGGGCCGTGGTAACGGACACGGTCGACATCGACGAAGCCGGCGCCGTGGGCCGTGAAAATATGGAGTCCGTCGGTTTTCGGGGGGTGGAGTTTCATGCGGCGGACTGCTCAAATTGCAGTGCACAAGGGCTTAAAGTACGATTATACATTTTCGCCCAGCGCAGCACGACTCCAAGCCCATGAAAGACTTTCCCCGCATCAAGCGCCTGCCCCCTTATGTGTTCAATATCACCGGGGAGCTGAAAATGGCGGCCCGGCGGCGAGGCGAGGACATCATCGACATGAGCATGGGCAACCCGGATCAGCCGACGCCGGCCCATATCACCGACAAACTGGTGGAGGCCGCACAGCGGGAAAATACCCACGGCTACTCGATTTCCAAGGGCATTCCCCGGCTGCGCAAGTCGATCTGCGACTGGTACCAGCGCCGCTACGCGGTGGAATTCGATCCGGAAACCGAGGCGGTGGTGACCATCGGCTCCAAGGAGGGGCTGGCCCATCTGATGCTGGCGACGCTGGATCGGGGCGATACGGTCCTGGTGCCGAACCCGAGTTATCCGATCCATATCTACGGCGCAATCATCGCCGGCGCCGACATCCGCTCGGTACGGATGACTCCGGATGTGGATTTTTTCGACGAGCTGCAGCGGGCGATCAAGGAATGCACGCCGAAGCCGAAGATGATGATCATCGGTTTCCCCAGCAACCCGACGGCGCGTTGCGTCGAGCTCGATTTCTTCGAGCGGGTGGTGGCGCTGGCCAAGCAGCACGACATCCTGGTGGTGCATGACCTGGCCTACGCCGACATCGTGTTCGATGGCTGGCAGGCGCCGTCGATCATGCAGGTGCCCGGCGCCCGCGATGTCGCGGTGGAGTTCTTCACGATGTCGAAGAGCTACAACATGGCCGGCTGGCGGGTCGGTTACATGGTCGGCAACAAGGAACTCTGCGCGGCGCTCGCGCGGATCAAGAGTTATCACGATTACGGCACGTTCACGCCGATCCAGGTCGCGTCGATCATCGCGCTGGATGGGCAGCAGGATTGCGTCGAGGAAGTGCGGGCGATGTACCAGCGTCGCCGCGACGTGCTGGCCAAGGGGCTGATCGAAGCCGGCTGGCAGGTGGAGATTCCCAAGGCCTCGATGTACATCTGGGCGAAGATTCCCGAGGCCTACCAGCAACTCGGTTCGCTGGAGTTTGCCAAGAAACTGCTGGCCGATGCCAAGGTGGCGGTGTCGCCCGGTGTCGGCTTCGGCGAATACGGCGACGATCATGTGCGCTTTGCGCTGATCGAAAACGAGGAACGCATCCGGCAGGCGGTGCGGGGTATCAAGGACATGTTCCGCAAGGATGGATTGCTGTGATGCGTCAGATTCGCAAATCGACCAAATTGAACGATGTCTGTTACGACATCCGTGGCCCGGTGCTGGCGCAAGCCAAGCTGATGGAGGAAGAGGGCCACAAGATCATCAAGCTCAACATCGGCAACCTTGCCGCCTTCGGCTTTGATGCGCCGGAGGAAATCCAGCAGGACATGATCCGCAACCTGCCCAATTCCGCCGGTTACTCCGACTCCAAGGGGATCTTCTCGGCGCGCAAGGCGATCATGCATTACACCCAGCAGAAGAATATCAAGGGTGTGACGCTGGAAGATATTTACGTCGGCAACGGTGTCTCCGAACTCATCGTCATGGCCATGAATGCCCTGCTCGATGCCGGTGACGAAGTCCTCGTGCCGGCCCCGGATTACCCGCTGTGGACGGCGGCGATCAGCCTGTCGGGCGGTACGCCCAAGCACTACCTGTGCGACGAAAACAACGGCTGGTACCCGGATCTCGACGATATCCGCAGCAAGATCACGCCGCGCACCCGCGCCATCGTCATCATCAATCCGAACAACCCGACCGGCGCCTTGTACCCGGACGACTTGCTCAAGGAAATTGTCGACCTCGCCCGCCA
>JBEBBF010000303.1:0-6745 GCA_041158545.1 Pseudomonadota bacterium
CCTGTCCGGCGCCATCAGCAGCAGCTGGCACGCCCCCAGCGCGTAATTCGGCAACGGGTGATTCCTGCCGGTCCGGGTTCGCTTCCCGGCCACAGGATCAACCGGCCTCGCGGCCAACCTCCTGCCCGAACAACCCCAGCCACCCCGCCGACGCGCTCACACCATTTCTGGCGCCTTTTCTGGCCCCAGGACTCCCAAACACCCCCGCAAGCCAGCGGGGGTTTTGTTTGGTGTGGTCCATCTCCGCTGACAAGACGCAATTAAGCGCTGTTTTCGGGCCGAGCACCGCAATCGCGGCGCAACAACCCCGCCGCGCTCAGCGTTCGTGCAATTCTGTCATGCAGTCTTGGAGCCATGGACGCCACACCGCCGCACTCAGCGTTCGTGCAGGCTTTCGCTGGTGTGCTGGATCAGTGGGCTGAGGAAGTACTCAATCAGGCGGCGGCGGCCGGTCTTGATCTCCACGGTCACCGCCATGCCTGGCGTCAGGTTCACCGTTTTGCCATCAACTTCCATCGTCGAGCGCTGCAGCAGCACCCGGGCTGAATAGACCAGCCCCTTCTTTTCGTCGCTGACCGCATCCTGGGACACATGCGTCACCTTGGCGTGGATGGTGCCGTAGCGGGTGAAGGGGAAGGTCTCGACCTTTACTTCCGCCTCCTGACCCGGATTGACGAAACCGATGTCCTTGTTTTCGAGGAAGGCCTCGACCTCCAGGGGATTGTCGGTCGGCACGATCACCATCAGCGTCTGCGCCGGCGTCACGACACCGCCGACGGTATGGATCGCCAGTTGCTGCACCGTCCCATCCACCGGCGCCTGCAGCCGGGTCAGGCGACCGCGCACCGCAGCCTTGACCAGCTCCTGCACCAGCGTTGCCGCCTTCTGCTCCTCCTCGTTGATCGTGTCCAGCGCGATCCGCCGGGTCTCCGCCTGCAACGCGGTACGCTGACTGCGCGCCTCGGTCAGCGCCGCGCCGATCTCGTTCAGCCGGCTGCGCTGGGTCGCCAAATCGCTTTCCTGCTCGATCCGGTTCTGTTCCTGCTCGAAATAACCGTGCTTGGACACGAAATTCCGCGCCACCAGATCACGAAAATCCTGTGCCCGCTGCTTGGCGATGGGCACCGTCTGCTCCAGCTTGCGGACCATCTGCTGGGTCGACGTCAGCTCGGCCTCCCGCTTGGCGCTTTCCGCGTCGATCCGCGCCAGCTTTGCCGCCAGTTCCGCATACTGCCCCTCCAGCACCCGCTGCTCCCAGGCCACCCGCGCCGGATCCACGCCAGCCGGCGCCACAACCTGCGGCGGCCGACCACTGGCCAGGGACTGCAGCAAGGCATTGGCCCGCGCCGACTGCAGCCGGGCCGTCGCCAGATCGTGGCTCAGCCGCGCCACATCCGCCGCGCTGCTGGTCGGGTCCAGCTCCACCAGCACATCGCCGGCGCGGACGCTCTGACCATCGCGGACATGAATCGCCCCCACCGTCGCCGTCTCGATCGGCTGCACCAGCTTGCTGCGGTCGTTGGGCACGATCTTGCCCTGGGCGCTGGCAACGATGTCGATCTCGCCAAACACCGCCCACAGCAGCGCCAGCAGCGCAAAGCTGATGATCAGCCACATGCTCAAGCGCGGTGCTGGCGACAGCGGCGTCTCCTGCAAGGCCAGCGCCGCCGGCAGGAACTGCGCCTCCTCGGCGCTGCGCAGCGACGGCCCCAATTGCTGCCGTTGCGCCCAGAAATGCCGGAACACGGCCCGGTAACGGCCCAGCAATTCACCCAGCGCCTGCCAGTGGATGCGCCCCATGTCAGCTCGCCTGCAACCGGTGCAGCCGGGCGTACTGCCCATCCGGCCGCTGCAGCAACTCGGCGTGGCTGCCGATTTCGACGATCCGCCCCCGCTCCATCACCACGATGCGATGGGCGTCGCGCACCGCCGACAGCCGGTGGGCGATGATCAGCACGGTGCGTCCCTGGCAAATCGCCTGCATGTTGCGCTGGATCACCCGCTCCGATTCGTAGTCGAGCGCGCTGGTCGCCTCGTCGAAAATCAGGATGCGCGGGTTGGTGATCAGCGCCCGGGCGATGGCAATCCGCTGGCGCTGGCCCCCGGACAGCGTGGAGCCATGCTCGCCGACCAGAGTGTCGTAGCCCTCGGGCAACTCGGCGATGAACTCGTGGGCGCCCGCCAGTTTCGCTGCAGCCATCACCCGCTCCAGCGGCATCCCCGGATCGGACAGCGCGATGTTCTCGCGGATGCTGAGGTTGAACAGCACGTTTTCCTGCAGCACGACGCCGATCTGCCGACGCAGGCTGGAAGCATCCGCCACGCTCAGATCCATCCCGTCCACCAGCACCCGCCCCCGTTCGGGCACGAACAGCCGCTGGATCAGCCGGGTCAGCGTGCTCTTGCCGGAACCGGAACGGCCGACGATGCCGATCACCTCACCGGGCTGAATGCTCAGGCTGACCCCGTGCAGCACCTCCGGCGCATCGGGACGGTAACGGAAGGCCACCTGATCGAAATCGATCCGGCCCTGCAAGGGCGGCAGCGCGCTACGGGCCGTCGCCACCTCGGTGCGGGTGTTGAGAATGTCCCCCAGCCGCTGCATCGAGATGCCGGTCTGCTGGAAATCCGACCACATCTGCGCCAGCCGCATCACCGGATTCGCCACCTGATTCGCCAGCATGTTGAAGGCCACCAGCTGGCCGACGCTCAGTTGCCCGTCGATCACCAGCCGCGCCCCCAGCCACATCGTCACCACCGTCACCAGCTTGCCGATCAGGCCGACGCCGCCGTGGGCCAGCGTCGCCAGCGTCGAGGTCCGGAAGCCGGCGGTGACGTAAGCCGCCAGCTGGTTATCCCAGCGGCGGATCAGCTGCGGCTCCACCGCCATCGCCTTGACGGTATCGATGCCGCTGACCGTTTCCACCAGAAAGGCCTGATTTTCGGCGCCGCGATTGAATTTCTCGTGCAGCCGCGCCCGCAGCACCGGGGTGATCGCCAGCGACAGCAGCAGATAACAGGGCAGCGACACCACCACCACCAGGGTCAGCCAGCCGCTGTAATAGGTCATCACCGCCAGGAAAACCAGCGAAAACAGCAGGTCCAGCACCAGGGTGATGGCGTTACCGGTCAGGAAGCTGCGGATGTTTTCCAGCTCGCGCACCCGCGCCACCGAATCCCCGACCCGGCGGGCCTGGAAGTAGGCCAGCGGCAGCCCGAGCAGGTGGCGGAACAAGCGCGCGCCCAGCTCGACATCAATCCGGCTGGTGGTATGGGCAAACACATAGCTGCGCAAAGCCCCCAGCACCGCCTCGAAAATCACCACGACCAGCAGACCGAGGGCAATCACGTCCAGCGTCGTGAAGCCGCGATGCACCAGCACCTTGTCCATCACCACCTGGAAAAACAGCGGCGTCACCAGCGCGAACAGCTGCAGCACCAGCGACACCAGCAGCACCTCGCCCAACAGCCGCCGGTACTTGACCACCGCCGGGATGAACCAGGTGAAATCAAAGCGGGCCAGTTCGCCGGCCAGCGAGGCGCGGGAGGTGAACAACAGCACCTCGCCCTGCCAGCGGGCTTCCAGTTCGCGCCTGGAGATGATCCGCGGCCGTTCTTCCGTCGGATCGTGAATCAGAATCTGCTCGCCCTGGGCATCCACCTTGGCCAGCACGAAAAAGCTGCCGTCCCTGGCCGGCACCAGCGCCGGCAGCGGCAAGCGGCCCAGGCGGCCCAGGTCGGTGCGCTGGCTGCGCGCCTTCAGCCCCAGCCGGGTCGCCGCCAGCAGAATCTCCTGCTGGCCGAAGACCTGGCCGGCCCCGGCGGCGAATTCGTGGCGCAACTGTTCGCCATCCGCCGCCACGCCATGGAAACGGGCCAGCAACAGCAGGCCGGCCAGGCCGCTGTCGCCCCGACGGCCACCACCTGCCGCGGTCGTATCAGTCATGAACGCTCAAGCTCTGCCGCCCCGCCATCCGAAATCAGGCAGCGGCCCCGGCTACCCCGGCCAGTTCCTGGCGGAACGCGGCAATCACGCTGTCGTAGACATGGGGATCGCTCGCCTTCGCCGCCCCGAACACCGCCGAGCCGGCAACAAAGGCATCGGCCCCGGCCGCGGCAATCGCCGCAATATTGTCCACCTTGACCCCGCCATCGATTTCCAGACGGATCCGGCGGCCGCTTTCGGCGGCGTAGGCGTCGAGGATCTTCCGGGTCTGGCGCAGCTTGGCCAGCGTCGAAGGAATGAAGGACTGGCCGCCGAAACCGGGGTTCACGCTCATCAGCAGCACCACGTCCAGCTTGTCCAGCACATGCTCCAGGTAATTCAGCGGCGTCGCCGGGTTGAACACCAGACCCGCCTGGCAACCGCTGTCGCGGATCAGGCCCAGGCTGCGGTCGATGTGTTCCGAGGCTTCCGGGTGGAAGGTGATCAGGTTGGCGCCCGCCTTGGCGAAGTCGGGAATGATCCGGTCCACCGGCTTGACCATCAGATGCACGTCAATCGGCGCCGTGGTGTGCGGCCGGATCGCCGAGCAGACCAGCGGGCCTATCGTCAGGTTCGGCACATAGTGGTTATCCATCACGTCGAAATGGATCCAGTCGGCGCCAGCGGCGATCACATTGCGGACTTCCTCGCCCAAACGGGCGAAATCGGCGGAAAGCAGGCTGGGGGCAAGGACAAAATCAGGCTGGGCCACGGCGTGACTCCCAAAAAACGGAAGGCGCTGATTCTACAGCCGAACCGGATGGGCACAGCGATTGTCGGATACCATCATTCCTCCTCAAGGCCCCGGAAATCATGAGCAAAGCCAAACCCCACGACATCGCCGTCCATCCGCAACCGCAGTACCTGGCGGAACACTCCGATCCGGAGCAGAACCAGTATGTTTTCGCCTACACCATCACCATCCAGAACCGGGGCGACCTTCCCGCCCAGCTGATTTCCCGCCACTGGATCATCACCAACGGCAAGGGGGAGGTCGAAGAAGTCCGCGGCCTGGGGGTCGTCGGGGAACAACCCCTGCTGCAACCCGGCGCCAGCTTCCGCTACACCAGCGGCTGCCAGCTCAGCACCCCGGTCGGCACCATGCGCGGCAGCTACCGGATGCAGGCCGAGGACGGAACCCAGTTCGACGCCGACATTCCCGAATTCGCCCTGGCCATGCCGCGAGCCCTGCATTGAGCCCCGGACTCTCCCCGCTCTGGCTGGCCCTGGCCTGGCTGGCCTACGCCGCGCTGCACTCCCTGCTCGCCGCCCCGGGAATCAAGGCAGCCTGCGCCCGCCGCTGGCCGCACTGGATGCCGGCCTACCGGCTGGGCTTCAACCTGATCGCGCTGCTCAGCCTGCTGCCGGTGCTGGGCGTGGCCGCGCTGACCGAGCGCACGCCGCTGTGGCAATGGCACGGCTTCCTGCAATATCTGGCCTGGGGTTTGAGTCTGGCCGCGCTGATCGGCCTGCGCTACAGCAGCCGGGCCTACGACCTGCGGGAATTCCTGGGCCTGACCCAGTGGCGGCTGCGGCGTAGCGATGGCGACCACGCCGCATTCAGCCTGTCGCCTCTGCACCACCTGGTCCGCCACCCCTGGTACGCCCTCTGCCTGCTCCTGATCTGGACTCAGAACATGGACAGCGCCCGGCTGACTTCGGCCCTGGCCATCACGCTGTACTTCATCATCGGCTCGCGGCTGGAAGAGCGGCAATTGCTGATGCGCCACGGCGATCGCTATCGCCGCTACCAGGCCGCCGTCCCGGCCCTGCTACCCCGCCCCTGGCGGTATCTCAGCCGCGAAAAAGCCCGGCAATTGCTCGCTTCCTGACGCCGCGCTAACCAACATTCCCCAGGCATTGGCGCCCCGGCCGCATGATTTGCCGTGAATAGGTCATGGTGATAGATTCGCGAAAATTTTTTTCCGAATTCCCTGGCATTCGGCACGAAATGCGAAAAAACGTAAATTTTTCACTTTGTGCCGACCTGCCCCGCCTGAATAATCCACCCCATTTCGCTTTTCCCCTTTATGGCGCCCCTGCGCCCACCACGACTTCGGGAGTCCTGACATGAAACGGCATAACAGCAAGAACAACGGTTCCAGCAAGGCCACGCAACAGCCCGCCAACACACCGGCCGCCCATCTCAACCCGCCGGTTGTCCCCGGCGACCTGAGTGTTGCGCAAAAGCCCCAGAATCCTGCTGCTCGCCTGGCCAAGCAGATTCGGCCGGAAGAGGAAGCCGAAATCATCCAGGGCGAAGGCGATGTCGCACTGCAAAGCAGCACCAGCCTGTCCTCGGCGCCGCCGATGCAGCTGGCCGCAGCGGAAACCCCGGCCGCAATGGAAGCTGCTGCAGGCAGCACCACCGCAGGCGCTGGCACGACCGCAGCCGGAACCACCGCGGCGGGCGCCGGTGCGGTTGCCGCAGCCGGCGGCATCTCCGCCTCGACGATCGGCCTGGCTGCGCTGGGCATCGGCGCTGCCGCAGCAGGCGGTGGCGGCGGGGGTGGTGGCGGCAGCAGTTCGACCCCGGACACGACCGCGCCCAATCCTCCGGTAATCAGCGCCGTTTCCAGCGACGACCGGGTCAACGCCACGGAAAAGGCCGCCGGCATCACCGTTAACGGTACCGCCGAAGCGGGCTCGACCGTGACCGTCACCTGGGGCGGCACCAACAAGATCGCCACCGCCGATGCCCAGGGCGCCTGGAGCGTCAATTTCAGCAGCAACGAAGTCCCGGCCGACGGCGCCACGCAG
>JBEBBF010000304.1:0-4015 GCA_041158545.1 Pseudomonadota bacterium
AGCGGGCTGGAGCCGTTGGGGGCGCGGGCGTTGAGGTCGGCGCCCTGGTCGATCAGTTGCCGGACCAGTTCGCCATGCCCGGCCAGCGCCGCGTAGTGCAGCGCGCCCCATTGCAGGCCGTCCCGGTTGAGTTTGGCGCCGTGGTCGAGCAGCCATTGCAGCGCGGCCTTTTGCCCGCGCCAGGCGGCGAGGGCCACCGCCTGTTCGCCGTCCCGGTTCACCGCGTTGATGTCGGCGCCGCGGGAGAGGAACAGCTCCATCAGCTTCAGGTTGCCTTCCCAGGCGCCGATCATCAGGCCGCTGCCGATCCGCGAGCCCAGGAAGTCCGGCGGCAGGCCGGCGTCGAGCCAGAGCGTGGCCTGATCGAGATTGCCCAGCTCCATGCTGGTGGAAAAGGCGCCGGGGCTGGGAAGTTCGCTGGAGGCTTTGCCGCCGAGCAGGCTGGAGAGCCAGCCGGCGCTTTCCTTGGCGGCTTCCTTGGGCAGGTCCTTGCCGGCCGCGGCTTTTTCCGCGGCACGGGCGGCGACCGGCGCGCCACTTTGCGCCCAGGCCGCCACTGGCAGCGCACCCAGCAGCAGCGCGCCCAGCAGGCTGAGTCGCGGCAGCAGCACGCCAGCGTTCCGGCCGGCCGCGGCACCCGGCGCCCGGCGGGAGAATTGCGCCGCGACGGCGTGGTTTTGCCCGCGGCCTGCCGCCTGGGCTTGCCGGTTTTCCGGCTGCCCGGCGGTGGCGCCAGCGTCGTTTGCCATGCTGACCATGCCGACGCCGGCCGGCACTTTGCCCGCCTGCTGCGGCTTTGGCCCGTTGCCGGACCTGGATTGAATCATTGCCATCGCACCCTGCCTTATGGTTTAAATGCGGGTTTTCCCGATTTCGGACTGCGGCATTTTCCCATGAACCCTGCAACGCGCCGACTGGGCCTGGCCTTGCTGCTGTCGTTGCTGCTGCATGGTCTGCCCTTCCTGCCGGCCCTGGCGCCGACTCCGGCCCAGGCGCCGCCGCCCTTGCAGGTGAAGCTGTCGCCCCCGCCGCCGCCACCGATGCCCTTGCCGGCGCAGCCGGAGCTGAAGCTGCCACCGCCGCCACCGCCGCGTGCGCCCAAGGCGCCGCCGCCCCGACCGCAGCCGCCGGAAAAACCGGCCCAGGCCGGACAAAAGGTGTTGGCCGGCGCGGCCTATCAGCAGGCGATCAGCCAGTTGCGTGGCAACCTGCTCTATCCGCCGGAGGCCATCGCCCGCGGCGAACAGGGGACGGTGCTGGTGATGCTGTTCCTCGACGCAGCCGGCAATGTCATCGCCGCCCGGGTCGAACAAAGCAGCGGCCACCCCTTGCTGGATCAGGCAGCGGTCAGCGCCGCCCGGACCTTGAAGTCGCTGCCGGATTCGGCACCGCGGGACGCGCTGCTGCCGGTGCGCTTCCGGCTGCGGTAAGCACGGGCGGCGCGGGCCGGTAGCCCGGCGCCCGCCGCGTTGGCCTTCGCCTTCGCCTTACTCGCTGGCTTCGACCAGCCGCCGTTGCCGTACTGCGGCGGCGAGGCGGTCCAGCACGATCAGGCTGTCGTCCCAGTTGATGCAGGCGTCGGTGACGCTCTTGCCGTATTCCAGCGGCTTGCCCGGCACCAGATCCTGGCGGCCGGCGACCAGATTGGATTCGACCATCACGCCGACGATCCGCTCTTCGCCGGCGGCCATTTGCGCCGCGACGTCGTCGCAGACTTCCATCTGCAGCTGGTATTGCTTGCGGCTGTTGCCGTGGGAGAAATCGACCATCAGCCGGGCGGCGAGGCCGGCGGCGGCGATGTCCTTGCAGGCGGCTTCGACGTTGGCGGCGTCAAAATTCGGCGCCTTGCCGCCGCGCAGGATCACGTGGCAATCCTCGTTGCCCATGGTCGAGACGATGGCGGTGTGGCCGGATTTGGTGACCGACAGGAAATGGTGCGGCGACTGGGCGGCGCGAATGGCATCGACGGCGATGCGCATGTTGCCGTCGGTGCCGTTCTTGAAGCCGACCGGGCAGGACAGCCCGGAGGCCAGCTCCCGGTGCACCTGGGATTCGGTGGTCCGGGCGCCGATGGCGCCCCAGGCGATCAGGTCGGCGGTGTATTGCGGGGTGATGGTGTCGAGGAATTCGGTGGCGCAGGGCAGGCCGAGTTCGTTCACTTCGAGCAGGATGCGCCGGGCCAGACGGATGCCTTCGTTGATCCGGAAGGAGTTGTCCATCCGCGGGTCATTGATCAGGCCCTTCCAGCCGACGGTGGTCCGCGGCTTTTCGAAATAGACCCGCATCAGCACCACCAGATCGTTGGCGTAGCGTTCCGCTTCCTTCGCCAGCCGGCGGGCGTAGTCCATCGCCGCTTCGTAATCGTGGATCGAGCAGGGGCCGATCACCACCAGCAGCCGGTCGTCGGCGCCGTGCAGGATGCGGTGGATCGCCTGGCGGGCAGTGTAAGTGGACTGCGCAGCCCGGTTGCTGACCGGGTATTCCCGGAACACATGGGCCGGCGTCACCAGTTCCTTGATCTCCTTGATCCGGACATCGTCGGTATTCGGTTTGGTCTGGGGCGTCATGGCAAAGCGCTTTGAATTCAATGGAAAACCGCGGATTGTAGCCGCTGCGCCGCCCCCGGCACAGACAGGGAGCGCAGATTTGTGGAAAATCCGCCGGCTTCTCAGCTGCATTCCCCACTGCACTCCCCGCTGCCTTTTCCCGGCCCCGACCATGAGCGACGCTTCCGACCTGCCCCCCACGCGGCCCGCCCCCAGGGGGAGGGGCGCGGCGGCCAATGTGCCGCACCGTTACAGCCGGGACCAGCGCGCCGCCGTCGATGACGGCTGGTGGCAGGACGACGACACCCCGGCCTTGCGCACCGAATTGCTGATCGACCAGGCCAAAAGCCTGCTGAGCCGCAACGATTCCCCCGACCTGCCCTTTTCCCTGTCGCTCAACCCCTACCGGGGCTGCGAGCACGGCTGCATCTACTGCTACGCCCGCCCCGGCCACGCCTACCTCGGGCTGTCGCCGGGCCTGGATTTCGAGAGCCGCATCTTTCACAAGCCGAACGCGCCGGAGTTGCTGCGGGCCGAACTCGCCCGCCCGGCCTACCGCTGCAGCCCGATTTCCCTGGGCGGCGTCACCGATCTTTATCAACCGGTCGAACGCCAGCTCGGCCTGAGCCGCCGCCTGCTGCAAGTCATGCTGGAAGCCCGGCAGCCGGTCATCGCCGTCACCAAGTCGGCGCTGGTCTGCCGCGACCTCGACCTCTGGGCCGAACTGGCCGGGCAGGGGCTGGGGCAGATCAACCTGTCGCTGACGACGCTGGACCCGGCGCTGGCCCGACAACTGGAGCCACGGGCCAGCAGCCCCGCCGCCCGGCTGCGGGCGATCCGCGAACTCGCCGCCGCCGGCATCCCGGTGGGCGTTTTCGTCGCGCCGGTGATCCCCGGCCTGACCGACCACGAGCTGGAAAACATCCTCGCCGCCGCAGCGGAAGCCGGCGCCCGTTACGCCCACTCCATTCCGCTGCGCCTGCCCCAGGAAGTCGCCGGGCTGTTCACCGACTGGCTGCAGCGCCAGGTTCCCGACCGGGCGGCGCGGGTGCTGTCGCTGCAACGCCAGCTCCGCGGCGGCCAGCTCAACGATCCCCGCTTCGGCGAGCGGATGCGCGGCAGCGGCCCGCTGGGCGAATTGCTGCAACAACGCTTCCAGCTCGCCTGCCGCCGCCTCGGCCTGAACCCGGCGCCGGCAAACCTCGACTGCAGCCGCTTCCGGCCACCGACGCCCGCAGCCCCATCACCGCAACTGAGCCTGTTCTGAGCGCCCCAGCCCGGAACCTCGGCGCGCCCGGTGCAGGCCAGCAGCGAGCAAACCACCAAGCCGGCGGGCCGCCGGCACGGGAACGCGCTCAGATCAGCCTGGAACCACGCTGCCGCCAGCGCATCCGGCGGCCGATGCGGGCGTTGTTGCCTTCAACGCAGAAGACCAGCGCGGAGCCGGGGAAGGACACGTGATCCAGGAT
>JBEBBF010000305.1:0-2942 GCA_041158545.1 Pseudomonadota bacterium
GCTGGAAAACCCGGCCGGGCAATGGCACGCGGTGCTGTCGCTGGACGCCGGCGGGGTGATTTTCGAGGTCAAGCAGGGCGCTTACCAGCCGATGGCGGCGGCCGACCAGGCGCCCTGGTCGCCGGAGCCGGATACGCCGGAAGCCGCAGCGCTGGTGCAGCGTTACGCCAGCGCCCAGCCGGGCGACCGCCTGTTCTGAGCCAATTCCCTCGGCTGCGCAATCCCGGAGCCCGCCGCGATGCAGTGCATTCTCGATGCCTGGGAAGCCCACCACCGGGAATTGCTGCGCTTTGTCGCCGGCCGGCTGGGGGATGCCCAGGCGGCGAGCGATCTGGTCCAGGAGGTGTTTCTCCGGGCCTCACGGCTGGAGCGGGGCCTGTGCGGCATCGATAACCGCCGGGCCTGGCTGTTCCAGGTGGCGCGGAATCTGTTGATCGACCAGCATCGCCGGCTGCGGCCGGAGATTCCGCTGGCGCCGGAAACCGAGGCGGAAGCCGCGCTGGCGGCGCCAGCGGACGCGACCGCGCCGGTGGAGCGCCTGTCGGAATGCCTGCCGCGGGTGCTGGCCGAGTTGTCCGCGGCGGACCGGGAGGCGATCACCCTCTGCGACATCGAAGGCCTGTCGCAGCAGGGCCTGGCGGATCGGCTGGGGCTGACCTTGCCGGCGGCGAAATCCCGGATTCAGCGCGCCCGCAAGCGGCTGCGAGCGCAGCTGGTGACGGCTTGCCAGGTCCATTTCGACGCCGACGGCCACGTCTGCTGCTTCGTGCCGCGCCCCCCGCTGCAAAAATAATCCCGCCACGGCGGCATCCTTCCTCGGCTTGCTGCGTCTCCCGGAGTGAGAACCCCGCCGGAGCCGCCGATGAAAACCACCACACCCTCCCCGAATGCCCACCCGCTGCCCAGCCTGCGCTGGCTGGCCGGGATCAGCCTGGCCACGCTGCTGTGGCTGAGCGCCTACAGCCAGCTGGAAACGCTGGCCGATCTGCTACTGGCGGCGCAGGGCCTGAGCCGGCAGACCGCGGCCGGCGAAGCGCTGCATTTCTTTTTCTACGACACGCCCAAGGTCATGCTGCTGCTGACCGGGGTGGTGTTCGTCATGGGCATCGTCCAGACCTTTTTCGTCCCGGAACGCACCCGCGCCCTGTTGGCCGGCCGTCGCCTGGGGCTGGGCAATGTGCTGGCGGCGACGCTGGGCATCGTCACCCCGTTCTGCTCCTGCTCGGCGGTGCCCCTGTTCATCGGCTTTCTCGCCGCCGGGGTGCCCCTGGGGGTGACCTTCTCGTTCCTGATCGCCGCGCCCATGATCAATGAAGTGGCGCTGGTGCTGCTGTTCGGGATGTTTGGCTGGAAAGTTGCGGCGCTGTACCTGAGCCTGGGGCTGGCCGTCGCCATCCTGGCGGGGCTGCTGATCGGCCAGCTGGGCATGGAACAGCATCTGGAAGACTGGGTGCAACCGCTGCGGAATGGCCAGCGGGCCGAGTTTGCCGGCGCCACGCCGACCTGGATTGAGCGCTGCGAAGCGGGCCTGGCCCACGTCCGCAGCATCGTCGGCAAGGTCTGGCCCTACATCCTGGCCGGCATCGCGCTGGGCGCCGGCATCCACGGCTATGTCCCCGAAGCGTTCATGGCCTCTTTCATGGGCCGCGACGTCTGGTGGGCGGTGCCGGCGGCGGTGCTGCTGGGCGTGCCGATGTACGCCAATGCCGCAGGGATCATCCCGGTGGTCGAAGCGCTGATCGGCAAGGGCGCAGCGCTGGGCACCGTGCTGGCCTTCATGATGAGCGTGATCGCGCTGTCGGCGCCGGAAATGATCATCCTGCGCAAGGTGCTGAAACCCCGGCTGATCGCCACCTTCGCCGGCATCGTCGCGCTGGGCATCCTGCTGGTCGGCTACGTCTTCAACCTGGTCCTGTGAGTGAAAGGAAGCATCATGAAAAACGTCAAAGTCCTCGGCACCGGCTGTGCCAACTGCCGCAACACCCTGGCGCTGGTCGCCAGCGTCGCCGCGGAAAAGGGCGTCAGCATCGCGCTGGAAAAGATCGAAGACCTGCCGACGATCATGTCCTACGGCCTGCTCTCGACGCCCGGTGTCGTCATCGACGGCAAGGTGGTCCACGCCGGCGGCGTGCCGGCGCGCAGCAAGGTCGAAGCCTGGTTCTGAACGGCGCCGCTACTTGCGCAACACCGGCACCACGTAAAAGCCGCAATAGAGTTTGTCGCGGCAGGCGGCTTCGGTCGTCGGCTCCAGCGTGGCGCCGAGCAGGATGCCGCCCTGGCGGGCCTGGGGATCGGCGCTGGTGCGACAGAGGAAGAACAGGTTGCGGATCGAGCCGACATCGACGCAGGCTTCGGCCTGCTCCTTGCCCTCCAGCAGTGGCCGCAACAGCGCCAGATCCTGCTTGTATTTTTCCTCCAGCTCCGGCCGCTTGCCGGCATAAACGCTGCGGGCATGGCCCAGCGCCCGGTTCGCCGCCGCCGGATCGGCCGGCAAGGGCGGCACCTGACCCAGCACAAGGCTGCCCATCGAGACGCGACAGCTCGACTCCGGGCTGCACAGCAGGTCCACCTGCTTTGCGTTCTTGCCATAGGGGCCGCCCGTGAATTTCCCGACGTACCACGGCCCCTGCAGCTCTGGCGCGGGCGCGCTGCTGACACAGGCGCCAAGACTCAAGGCCACGACCGGCAGCAGGCGGCGGCAGACCTGGGCAAAACGGCAATGGGAAACACGCGGCAGCATGGCATCACTCCTGAAATCCGGCGCAGCCAGCAAACTGGGCCGCGCAAGCGAGCGGCATTATCGCCAAAAGCATGGCCAAGGCCGCGTCTGAGCCTACTGCGCCGGGTCGCGGAATTCCCAGCGGATGGCGTCGATGGCGGCGAGGAGCTCGGCGCCGAGTTCGGGCGCGGCCTGGGCGACCGCAAGGTTTTCCGCCAGTTGT
>JBEBBF010000306.1:0-23318 GCA_041158545.1 Pseudomonadota bacterium
TTTTCTTGACAGTGCAAATACATACTCTGTCTTCATTGCCTTTGAAGCAGGATATTTCCCGCAAAGAATGGGCCTGTAGTTTGATCGTGGCACCGTGTGCTCGTGTTCACAGTTCGTCGCAGTTCTTGGCCGTATTTCCTCCATGTACCTGCCCTTCAGGTTGGAATCAGGTATTCATCAGGGTAAGCTCTCGCAAATAGGCGCTTCGATGCACTCTTGGGACATCTCCAACTAAATGCGACGCTTCTTGTTAGATAATCCCCGATGCGTCGAAAATCAGGGATTTCAGAAGTGATCGAAGTTCAGGCTGCGATCCGAACCTTCCTCTGCACAAGAAATCTGCCTGCATGGCATTTCAGAAGTAATCCCGGCATTTTTCAGATGACCTTAACGTTGGCTCCGACGGCAGCCGTTCAGGTCATTTTGCATTCAGTTGCCCAAATTGGCTGTTACAAGTCTACGGCACCCACCACCATCCCTTCGCCAACCCAGCCGCTGGAAATCCGCTGAGAACCCGCCACCGGCCCAGCCCGCCGATCTTCCCTTCCCAGCCGCCGCATCAGGAATAATGCGCGCCTTGCCCCCACCGAAAGCACCCCATGAAACTCGTTGCTGCCGAATCGTTGTTGCTGGTTGTTGATATTCAGGGGGCGTTGTTGCCGGCGATTGCGGACGGGGAGGCGGTGTTGGGGCATGCGCGCTGGTTGCTGGAGGTGGCGGCGTTACTGGAGGTGCCGGCGCTGCTGACCGAGCATTGCCCGGAGCGGATCGGCCTCACCGATGCCCGGCTGCGCGGCTTTTTCCCGCCGGAGCGGATTGTGGCGAAGACCTGGTTTTCTGCGGTGGCCGAAGGCGGGCTGGCGCAGGCACCGGGGGGCGAGCGGCGGCAGGTGGTGCTGTCCGGGATGGAGACCCATGTCTGCGTCCAGCAGACAGCGCTGGATTTGCTTGCTGCCGGGCGCGAGGTGTTTGTGGTTGAAGAGGCGGTCGGTTCGCGGCGACCGCGGGACAAGGCGTTGGCGCTGGAGCGGCTGCGCCAGAACGGCGCCGAAATCCTCAGCCGGGAAATGGTGGCGTTCGAGTGGCTGGCCCACGCCGGCCACCCGCGCTTCCGCGAGGTGCTGCGCGGGTATATCCGCTAGCTGCGGGGCGAACGCGACACGGGGGATTTGGCGCAGCGCCCATAGCCAACCCCTATCCTCTAAATTGCCACAATCAATTGGATCGATGATCAGGCGATCCGTAACATGGCCTCCATCGCGATTGCGAAACGGTTTTTCTGCCTAAACCCAACCTGAGGAAATCACCATGTCTTCCCTGATCAATTCCACCGTCAAGCCCTTCAACGCCACCGCCTTCCACCAGGGCAAGTTCGTTCCGGTCAGCGAGGCCGACCTGAAGGGCAAGTGGTCCGTGGTTTGTTTCTACCCCGCCGACTTCACCTTCGTCTGCCCGACCGAGCTGGGCGATCTGGCCGATCTGTACCCGGAATTCCAGAAGCTGGGCGTTGAAATCTACTCGGTCTCCACCGACACCCATTTCACGCACAAGGCCTGGGCGGATGCCTCCGACACCATCAAGAAGATCAACTACGTGATGATCGGCGACCCGACCGGCAAGCTGACCCGGAACTTCGACGTGATGATCGAGGAAGAAGGTCTGGCGCTGCGCGGCACCTTCGTGATCAACCCGGAAGGGGTGGTCAAGGTCGCCGAGATTCACGACCTGGGCATCGGCCGTGACGCCAAGGAGCTGCTGCGCAAGGTGCAGGCTGCCCAGTACGTCGCCAGCCATCCGGGCGAAGTCTGCCCGGCCAAGTGGACCCCGGGTGCGGCAACCCTGGCCCCGTCCCTGGACCTGATCGGCAAGATCTAAACCCCGCTGCCCCACCGGCCTTCGCCTGCGGGCGGAGGTCGGGATTGCAGCGCGCAGGGGCGGCAATCCGCTCCTGCCCAGTGCAATCCCGCGCCCATCCTGGAGACTCCCATGCTTGACGCCAACATCCAGGCGCAATTGCGCGCCTACCTGGAAAAAATCACCCAGCCGGTCCAGCTGACCGCCAGCCTGGACGCCAGCCCCGCCGCCGCGGAAATGCGGGCGCTGCTTGAGGCCCTGGTGGCCTTGTCGCCCCGGCTCAGCTTGCAACTCGACGGCCAGGCGCCGCGCCGCCCGTCCTTCGCCATCGGCCGCCCCGGCGAAACCCCGCGCATCCACTTTGCCGGCATCCCGATGGGCCATGAATTCACGTCGCTGGTGCTGGCGCTGTTGCAGACCGGCGGACATCCGCCGCGGATCAGCGACGAGCTGATCGAGCGGATCAAGACCCTGCCCGGCGAATTCCACTTCGAGACCTACATCTCGCTCAGCTGCCAGAACTGCCCGGAAGTGGTGCAGGCGCTGAACCTGATGGCGGTGCTCAACCCCGGCATCCAGCACACGATGATCGACGGCGCCCTGTTCCAGGACGAGGTCAATCAGCGCCAGATCATGGCGGTGCCCACGGTCTACCTCAACGGCGAAAGCCACGCCCAGGGCCGCTTCGGCGTTGAGGAAGCCCTGGCCCGGCTCGACAGCGGCCAGGCGGCGCGGGAAGCGGAAAAGCTCGCGGCAAAGGCGCCGTTTGACATGCTGATCGTCGGCGGCGGTCCCGCTGGCGCCGCTGCGGCAATCTACGCCGCCCGCAAGGGCATCCGCACCGGCATCGTCGCCGAGCGTTTCGGCGGCCAGGTGCTCGACACGCTGGCGATTGAAAACCTGATTTCCGTGCCGCACACCGAAGGCCCGAAGCTGGCAATGGCGCTGGAGCAGCATGTCCGCGACTACACGGTGGACATCATGAACCTGCAGCGGGCGGAAGCCCTGAGCCAGGACGCCGACGGGCTGCATGAAGTCCGGCTGGCCAGCGGCGCGGTGCTCAAGAGCCGCAGCCTGATCCTCGCCACCGGCGCCCGCTGGCGGGAGATGAACGTCCCCGGCGAGCGGGAATACCGCGGCCGCGGCGTCGCCTACTGCCCGCACTGCGACGGCCCCTTGTTCAAGGGCAAGCGGGTCGCGGTGATCGGCGGCGGCAACTCCGGCGTCGAAGCGGCGATCGATCTGGCCGGCATCGTCGCCGAGGTGAGCTTGCTCGAATTCGACAGCGTGCTGCGCGCCGACAAGGTGCTGCAGGACAAGCTGCACAGCCTGCCCAACGTCCGGGTCATCACCCAGGCGCTGACCCAGGCGGTGCTGGGCGACGGCAACAAGGTCAACGGCCTGCGTTACCAGGACCGCAGCAGCGGCGAGGTTCATGATCTGGCGCTGGAAGGCCTCTTCGTCCAGATCGGTCTGCTGCCGAACACCGACTGGCTCAAGGGCAGCCTCGCGCTCTCGCCCCGCGGCGAAATCGAGGTGGATGTCCGCGGCCAGACCTCACTGCCCGGCGTTTTCGCGGCCGGCGACGCGACGACGGTGCCTTACAAGCAGATCATCATCGCGATGGGCGATGGGGCCAAGGCCAGCCTCGGCGCCTTTGACTACCTGATCCGCAGCGGCCACTGATCCCGCCCGCGCAAACAAAACGGCCCTGCCGGGAAAGGCAGGGCCGTTTTGTTTTGACCGGGGCAAGCCGGTCGTGCAATCGGGTCGAGCTTAGCGCCGCGCTGCAGTTTGCGGCGGAGTCCGTCCTTCGATCTGACGGAACACGATACGGCCCTTGCTCAGGTCGTAGGGCGACAGCTCCAGCGTCACCTTGTCGCCGGCGATGATGCGGATATGGTGCTTGCGCATCTTTCCAGCGGAATAGGCGATCAGCTTGTGGCCGTTGTCCAGCGTGACCAGATAGCGGGAATCCGGCAGGACTTCCGCGACGACACCTTGCATTTCCAGCAATTCTTCTTTGGCCATCAGCGCTCCAGGGAAAGAGAAAGATTGCCGGCCGGAGGTTTCACGGCCGGCTGCGACCCTGTGCCATCAGGCCGGTCCGGCTGCAGGAACGCAGCGGGAAAAGCTGAAAAAGGCGCCAAGCGGGGTCGAGCAGGAAAGGGCGGCCAGGCCGCCCGTGACATCAAGGCAGAATCTTGATGTTGCCGGCTTGCTTGCCCTTGGCGCCGTTGGTCACGTCGAAGGAGACGCGCTGGCCTTCTTGCAGGGAGCGGAAGCCCTTGGATTGAATTGCGGAAAAATGCGCGAAGAGGTCTTCGCCGCCTTCATCGGGGGTGATGAAACCAAAACCCTTGGAATCGTTAAACCATTTGACAATACCAGTAGCCATGTCCTGAATCTCCGTAAAAGTTGCGGGGCAAAGGCCCCGAAAAAGGGCGAATTCAAGACGGCGAGGTACAAATGGGGTAGTGGCGCCGTAAAAACTACGGAAACTAAACCGACAAGACAACAACACTGCTTAAATCGCTGCGCGGCACAATACACGAGCCGCCCCCCGGTCGGCAAATCAATTTGCACACAGCGCAGCAAAAATCGGGCCTTTGTGGAAAAAATCCCCTCTGCAACCTGAAGACGCTGCGGTTTACGCAACGGAATTCCCCATTGTCACGGCCGATCCGCACCGGCCCCGACGGCGGGGCGACCGTGCTGCATCGCCGCCCGGCCATCGCTGCGCTTAATCCCCGCTTAAGTTTCCGCAGTTAGCCTTGGCGCATCTTGACCCAGGGAGTCACCCCGATGAACCATGCATGGACAGCGCTGGCGCTGCTCGTCGCCACCTCCGCCCAGGCGGAAACCGCCGCGGAGCTCATGGCCCGCTATCAGCAGGAAGCCCGTTTGAGCGACGCCAGTTTTGCCGCCTCGGCCCAGCGCGGCGCCCAGTTCTTCCGCCAGGCCGGCAGCAAGGACTGGCACTGCAACACCTGCCATACCGACAACCCGGCCGCCCCTGGCAAGCACGCCACCACCGGCAAGGCCATCGAGCCGCTGGCCCCGGCGGCCAACCCGGCCCGCTTCAGCAAGGCGGACAAGGTGGAAAAATGGTTCAAGCGCAACTGCAATGACGTTCTGGAGCGGGCCTGCACCCCGGCGGAAAAGAGCGACCTGCTGGCCTATCTGCAAGGAGTGAAACCATGAGCCGGATCGCCCCGCCTGACACCCTCTCCCGCTCGACCCCGGCCCAAGCCAGGGACGCGAACGCCGCCCGTCGCGGAACCGGCGCCAAGCTGCTGCGGATGGCGCTGGCCGCGCTGCTGCTGGGCAGCGGCATGGGTGCCAGCGCGCACGACGGCCATCGCTTCACGCTGCCAGCGGACTACCGGGAAGAATGCGGCAGCTGCCATGTCGCCTACCCGCCCAGCCTGCTCGATGCCCCCGCCTGGCGGGCGGTGCTGGCCGGGCTGGAACAGCATTTCGGCAGCGACGCCAGCCTGGACGCCGCCACCCGGCAAAACCTCGGCCTGTACCTGGAACGCCACGCCGGCCGCAGCGCCCAACTGGCCGCCCGCCCCGCTCCCGGCGAAACCGCCCCCAGACTGACCCGCACCGCCTGGTTCCAGCGCGAACACCGGCCGGGGCATGACGGCCTCAGCGCCGGAATCTGGCAAAACCCGGCGGTGAAATCCCCGGCCAACTGCGCCGCCTGCCACACCGGCGCCGCCGACGGCAATTTCAGCGAAGCCGCCATCCGGCTACCCACCGCCGCCGGAGCGCGGCGATGAGCCGGGCGCAGACCGCGATCCGGGTCTGGGACTGGCCGACCCGCGTTGGCCACCTGTTGCTGATCCTGGCCTTTGCCGGCGCCTGGCTCAGCAGCGAAGGCGAACGCTGGCGACTGCTGCATGTGTATTGCGGCTACACCCTGGCCGGGGTGATCGGCTTCCGGCTGCTCTGGGGCGTGCTGGGCAGCCGCCACGCCCGCTTCGCCGCCTTCGTCCGCCCGCCGCAGGCGGCCCTGGCCTACCTCGGCGCCCTGCTCCGCGGCCGGCCGCCGCATTACAGCGGCCATAACCCCGCCGGCGGACTGGCGATCCTGTTGCTGCTGGCGCTGGGCCTGCTCACCGCCGCCAGCGGCCACCTCAGTTACGAATCCCTGCTGCCGGAAGCGCTGGACGAAGTGCACGAAGCCTGCGCCGAAGCCCTGCTGGCGGTGGTCGGCCTGCACCTGCTCGGCGTCGCGGTCGGCAGCCTCGCCCATCGGGAGAACCTGGTGCGGGCGATGCTGACTGGCGACAAGGCCGGGCCGCCGGCCGACGCGATCCCGCACAGCCACCCGCTCTGGGCCGCGCTGCTGCTGGCCGCGGTCCTGGCCGGCTGGGCCTATGCCGCGCTGGGCTGATCAGCGCCGCCAGAACGCCGGCGTCAGCACGACCAGCAGCGTGAAGATTTCCAGCCGGCCGAGCAGCATCGCGAAGATGCAGACCCAGGTCTGGAAATCCTCCAGCACCGCGTAGGTGGTGGAGGGGCCGACCACGCCGAGGCCGGGGCCGGTGTTGTTGATGCTGGCGACCACGGCGGTGAAGGCAGACAGGATGTCCAGCCCGGTGAAGGCCAGCACCAGGGTCATCGAGACGATGCAGACCATGTACATGAAGGCAAAGGCCAGCACCGCGAACAGGATAGGCTGGGGCGCGACCTGGCTGCCGAGCCGGACGTTGTACACCGCGCTGGGGTGCATCGCCCGCAGCAGTTCCCGATAGACCTGCTTGTACAGCAGCAGCGCCCGGATCATCTTGATGCCGCCGCCGGTGGAGCCGGCGCTGGTGGCAAAGCTGGACAGGAACAGCATCCACAGCGGCGCGAAGATCGGCCACAGCGCGTAATCGACGCTGGCAAAGCCGGTCGTGGTGGCAATCGACACCAGATTGAAGGCGGTGTGGCGGAGCGCCGTGGAAAACTCGGCGTACACCCCGTCCTTCCAGATGTAGAGGCTGACCACCAGGATGCTGAGCAGCGTCACCCCGACGAACCAGCCCGCCTCCGGGTCGGCCAGATAAGGACGCAGCGAACGCCCGGCCACCGCCAGATAAAGGGTCGCGAAGTTCATCCCGGCGATCAGCATGAAGAGGATCGAAACGAACTCGATGGCCGGGGAATCAAAATGCCCGAAGCTGGCATCGTGGGTGGAAAACCCGCCCAGGCCCATCGTCGAGAAGGTGTGGCACACCGCGTCGAACCAGCTCATCCCGGCCCAGCGGTAGGCGAACACGCAGGCGAGGGTCACGCCCAGATAGACCAGCCACAGGCCCTTGGCGGTTTCCGCCACCCGCGGCGTCATCTTGCTGTCCTTCATCGGCCCCGGCGTCTCCGCCTTGAACATCTGGCGCCCGCCGATCCCCAGCAGGGGCAGGATCGCAATCGCCAGCACGATCAGGCCCATGCCGCCGACCCACACCAGCTCATGCCGCCACAGGTTGATCGACAGCGGCAGCGTGTCGATGTTGGAAAGTACCGTCGAGCCCGTCGTCGTCAGCCCGGAAACCGCCTCGAAGTAGGCATCGGTATGGCTGGCGCCGAGCTGGATCATGAACGGCAGCGCCGCAAACGCCGGCAGCACCGTCCACACCAGCACCACCATCAGGAAGCCATCGCGGATGTTCATCTCCCGCTTGCAATGCCGGTAGCGATACCAGAGGAAGGCACCGCACAGCATCGTCAGCGCGAAGGTCTCGTCGTAGGCGGATTCGGCACCGTCCTGGCTCAGGTTCGCCAGGATCAGCGGCGCCAGCATCGTCAGCCCGAACAGCATGATGATCATGCCCAGGGCACGGAGTACGGGAGCGTAGCGGGTCATGGTCGGCGCTCAGAAGAAGTGGAAACCCACCTGGAACAGCTTCTCCACCTGCCGCACCAGTTTTTTCCGGGTGCAGAAGACGATCACATGATCCTCCGGCTCGATCACCGTATCGTGATGCGCGATGACCACCTCGCCATAGCTAGTGATCGCCGTCCAGTTGTCCGTCTGGCCGACCACCACCGACTGGTCGAAATTCCGCACCAGCGCGGCAATGGTCACCCCATGCGGCCACTTGATCTCGTCGATCCGCCGGCCAACGATCTGCGACGTATTCCGGTCGCCGTGCGCCACCAGCTCCAGCGCCTCCGCCGCACCACGCCGCAGGGAATGCACCTCGGCCACGTCCCCCTGGCGGACATGCGCCAGCAGCCGGCCGATGGAAACCTGGGCCGGCGAAATGCCGATGTCGATCGGCCCGCCCTCGATCATCTCGGCGTAAGCCCGGCGATTGATCAGCGCCACCACCCGCTTGCACCCCAGCCGCTTGGCCAGGCTGCCCGCCATGATGTTGTCTTCATCATCATTGGTCACCGCCAGGAACAGGTCGGTCTCGGCGATGTTCTCCTGCTCCAGCAACTCCTCGTCGGTACTGTCGCCCAGCAGCACCAGGGTCTGGTCCAGCTCGTTGGCCAGCACCTCGGCCCGCTCCCGCCGCGACTCGACCAACTTGATCTCGTAACGCTTCTCCAGCGCCCGCGCCAGGCGCAGGCCGATATTGCCGCCGCCGGCAATCATGATCCGCTGCACCGGCGTCATCATCCGCCGCAGCTGGCGCAACACCGGGCGGATATGCTCCGCCGCCGCCAGCAGGAAGACCTCGTCGCCCTCCTCGATCAACGTGTCGCCCTCCGGCACCACCGGCTGGTCGCGCCGGAAAATCGCCGCAATCCGCGCATCCATCCCGGCCGGCAGCAGCGCCCGCATCGACTTGATCGGCTTGCCCACCAGCAGCCCGCCCTCATAAGCCCGCACCGCCACCAGACTCAGCCGGCCATTGGCAAACTTCAGCACCTGCAAGGCCTCGGGAAACTCGATCAGCCGGCTGATGTAATCCGTGATCACCTGCTCCGGGCACAGCGCGTAATCCACCGCGAAATTCTCCGGCGCCAGCAGGCTGGCATCCTCCAGGAAATCCCGCGCCCGCAGCCGGGCAATCCGCTTCGGCACATTGAAAACGCTGTGCGCCAGCTTGCAGGCCACCAGATTGGTCTGGTCGCTCTGGGTCACCGCAATCACCATGTCCGCATCGTCCGCCCCGGCATCGCGCAACACCGACGGCGTCGCCGCGTTCCCGGTCACCGTCCGCAGGTCCAGCCGGTCCTGCAGGCGCAACAGCCGCTGGCCATCGCTATCCACCACGGTGATGTCGTTCTCCTCCGACACCAGACCTTCCGCCACGCTGGCGCCGACCTGGCCGGCGCCGAGAATGATGATCCGCATTGCCCCACTCCCCGAGGAACCGCCCGCCTCTGCGCTGCGGTACGGTGCTTGCTCAACAGAAAGGCAACAGCTTACCCGCCCCCGGTCTTCTTCAGAAAGCCTGCGGGCACCGGCACCGGCTTTTTCACCGTGTAATCAAAAAACAGGATGCCGGCCTTGCCGCGGGCGACTTCCCGGCCGCTGTCCCGCTCGCACACCTGATACACCAGATCGCAACCGTACTTGTTGAAATCCGTCGCCGTCATCGCGAACTGCAGCACCTCGCCGTGGAAAGCCTCGGAACGGTACTGCACCGCCGCGTCGGCGACGACAATCCCCACCCCTTCCACGTCCAGCTCGGTGTAGCCGAGAAACTTGAAAAAGCGCACCCGCGCCTCGGACACCAGCGCCAGCAGCTGGGCGTTATCCAGGTGATGGCCGTAGTTGATGTGGTTGATGTAAATCTGAATCTCGGTCCGGAACAGGAACTGCTCCGGCAGGGTGATCTGCACACGCGGCATCGCTCGCCTCCTCGGGGGTCTTAAGGGAAGCGGGATGATACGGCAGCCCGCCCCGCTTCCCGCCCCCACCGCCTCAATCCTGCGGAAAAGCCTCGTAAGGCCAGCGATACACCACCACCCGGCCCATGGTCAGAGGCACGACCGCCCAGCATAGGCCGGTTTCTTTGACGCAGCGGAAGTCGAAGTCCCAGAGGGGGCTTTGCTCTACCGGTCGCTTCCAAACCGCCGGCAGGCGCTGGGTGAACAGCAGGCGCTGGCGCGGCAAATCCCACAAGCGCAGGGTCATGTCGGCGCTGACGGTGGCCAGTTGCTGGCCGTCCGGGCTGTGGATGGCGCGATAAACCGTGTCCTCGTGGCCCACCAGGCGCTGCGCGGGGGCGTTGGGTTGGGTGAGGTTGAGCAGGGTGATAGCCAGTTCACGCCCCACCACGGCGGCGCTGCGCCCGTCGGGAGTCGGACTGGCCCACATCGGCGTGTCTTGCAATTGCGCCAGTTCGCGGGGCGGCTGGCTCAGGTTTTGGCTGTCCCACAGGTGCAGTTTGTAGTCGTCGCCACTGCTCAACAGCCAGCTCCCGGTGGCGTCGAACGAAATGCTCACTGCAGGACCATCGTGGGCTTTGTGGGTCGATCCTTGGCCGCTGGTCACTTCAAACAGGCCGATGTGGCCGTCGTAACTGGCGGTGGCCAGACGCTGGCCGTCGGGGGAGAAGCTGACGGCGTACACCGTATCGGTGTGGGCTTTCAGGGTGTGCCGCAGTTCCAGGCGGGGCGCCTGGCCTGCGCTGCCACGCGCTTCGCTGTGGATGGCCCAGAGCTTGGCGGTGTTGTCATGGCTGCCGGTGGCCAGCGTGCGCCCGTCGGGGGAAAAGGCGATGCGCAGCACTTGGTCGCCATGCGCTTGCGCCACTTCTCCCAGCACTTCGCCCCCCGGCAAGGCGTGCAGGCGCAGGGTGCCGTCCTCCAGGCCGACCACAGCCCAGCGGCCATCCGGGGCGATGGCGGTGGAAATGGCGGCGGTTTTGCCCGCCGTGTCCCAAGTCCACTGCCCCGCTGCCCTGGGAGCAGCCGCCGAAGCCAGTGGCCAGCGCCGCAGGGTGCCATCATCGGCAGCGGTGACGGCCCAGGCCTGGGCGCCGTCGCCCCCCGCCGGTGCCAGAGCCACCGACCACAGCCCCGCCTCATGGCCTTGAAATACCCGTAGCGTGGCGCCGCTGGCCACATCCCAGGTACGCAGGGTGTTGTCGCGCGAGGCGGAATAGAGGGTCGTGCCATCGGCACTGAAGCGCAGGCCGAGCACCATGCTCTGGTGGCCAGTGAGCGCCCGCAGCGACTGGCCGTTGGCCACCTGCCACAGCACGATGCGACGGTCATCACCTGAGGTGGCCAGCAAGCGGCCATCGGGGCTGAAATCCACACTACTGACATCGTCGTTATGGCCCCGCAGCACCTGCACCACCTGACCGCTGGCCAGATTCCACAGGCGGGCGGTGTTGTCTTGGGAAGCACTGGCCAGTTGCTTGCCATCGGGACTGTACACCAGGGAACTGCTGCTGTAGGCAATGCCGCTTTTGTGGCCTTTGAGCTGCTTCAGTCCCCGGCCCTCGGGCAGCGACCAGAGGGTGATTGTGCCGCTGTCGTCGCCCGTGGCCAGTTGCTGGCCGTCGGGGCGGATGGCTAGGCCATTCACGCGGTTACTTGTTGCACGCCATTCGCGTAGTTTCTGCCCGGAGGGCATGGCCCAGCGAATCACGCGGCCGTCAAACCCAGCGCTGTACAAGTTGCCCTTCCCATCAAAAGCGATAGCGGAAATTTTTCCGCGATCACTAGAGGGGCCTGCGTTCGGATCATGTCCCTCCAAGCGCTTGAGCAAGGCGCCACTGGCCGCGTCATACAGCACCAAGGTGCCCCGTTCCCCCGCCGCCGCCAGCAGCCGGCCATCGGGGCTGACCGCCACGCCGCCCGACAGGGCCGGCAGGGGTTTGCCATCCGCCAGATAGACCTTGTCCGCTGCCGGGCCGCCCATGGTAGCGACATGGCAGGCCAGCAGATTGCGGGCGCGGCGGCGTTCGGTGGGGATTACAGCATCCAGCTCGGCACTTTCTTCCAGGATGCGCTTGGCTTCTGCGTAATCCTCTGCCTTGGCTGCTAGGCTGGCGTGGGTGAGGTGGGATTCAAACAACATCTCTTTCAAGCGTCGTTCAGCTTGTTGTGCTTGCTCGGCCAGCTCACGCTGATGGCGGGCTTCCTGTGCCAGTGCATCTTGCGCGTGCTGTTGGGAGTCGAGCAAAAAGGTGCGTAGCGTTGCCAACTCGTGAGCTTGGTTCAAGCCGTAACGGCTAGCCCATGTAGCTGTTGGCTGCCAAACAGCTTCTGTGTTGCCAGGGTTCCACCATTCAAAAGCACGGGCCAAATCTGCTCCTGTGAGCCATTCACTTTTCTTGGCAGCATGTTCTGCTGCTCGTTTTTGCCATCGTTGCCAGCCTTGGCCTCGCTCCAATTCACCACCTATCCACCCCTGCAAGCGCCCCCACTGCCGCATCAGGGCTTCGTGGGTCAGGTCGATGACGCTGTTGGCGTCCAACTGGCGGCCGTGGTGTAGGAAGCTCACGTCCGGTGCGGCCAGTTGTTGGACTACGGCTTGCAGTTCGGCCAGGGGCTGGCTGCTCCAGGTGGCGATGGCGCTCAGGGTTTGCGGGCGGCGCACGGCGGCTGCGCCTTCGCGGCCGGTGCAAATGGCGCGGAACAGCCATTCGCAGGCCTGTTGCCGGGCCGGGCTGAGGCTTTTATAGAGTTGTTCGGCGTGTTGGTTCAGGGCGCTGGCCACATCGCCCATTTTCGCCGCCTGCTCGGCGCCAATGAGGGGCTGGGCCGACTCCTTAGCCGCCCCCTGCCACCAGCGGGCCAGGGCGTGTTGCAACTGGGGTAGTTGGTCGCTGTCGGCGCCGATCTGGTCTATGACTTGCTCGATAAAGCCGGCCTCCACCTCGCCGTCAAACAGCCGGGCCGGGCCGAGGATGGCGGCGCGCAGTTCTTCCCGCTTCAGGCGCGGCGTCAGGTATTGGCTGCGGTTGATGGCTTCCGGCAGTTCGGCGAATTGCACGCAGTCGCCGAGAAAATCGGTGCGCATGGTCAGGGCCACCACCGGGCGGATGCCGTCGGCCGCCGCTTGCTGCCCCAGTTCCCGCGCCGCCAGCAGCAAATCGACAAAGGCCGCGCCTTCCTTGGGGTCGGGCGCGGCGTTGCGGTAGGTGAAGACTTCTTCGAATTGATCCGCCAGGATCAGCAGGTTCAAGGGCGGCAGGGCTTTGCCGCCGGCCTGGGCGACGCGCCGGGCTTGGGCCTGGGCCAACAGGCGCGCCAAGCCTTCCGGCCCCCGGCGCAATTCCGCCGCAATCAGAGCGCCATCCACCGTGGCATCGGCCACCGTGGCGGGTAAGAGGGAAGTCGAGGTTGCAGACGCTGGCGCCGCCCCATCAGCCAGCAGTTCCGGCCCCAGGGCGTGGGGCGCGATCAAGGCCTGGGCCAGGGCCAGCAAGGGTTGATGGCCGGGACGGAGCAAGGCCAGGCGCCAATGGCTGCCGGTGCCCAAGCGCCCCGCCGCCAGGGCCGGTAACAAGCCCGCCCGCACCAGACTGGACTTGCCGCCGCCGGACGGCCCAATCACCGACAAAAAGCCTTGGGCTTGCAGAATCTCCAACAGCCGGTCGGTGTGCCCCTCCCGCCCAAAAAAGATTTCCCCCTCAAACGGCTCAAACGGCCGCAGGCCGGGGTAAGGGGCGGTGACTTCATGGAAATCAAACATGGCGCGCCCCTGCCTGACCGTTGGCGCCTTGGCGCAGGGCGGCGATGAAACGGGACAGTTCCGCCTGATCGACCCCCGCTTTGCAGTTCATGACCATCAAGCCCCGAGGCGGCAACCCATGGTGCAGCTTGCCCTCCGGCGGCCCTTCCAGCAAACCGGCCCAGGTGCCCTTACGTTGCAGCGCCAACACCTTTTTGACTTCGCCAAACTTGGCCTGCACCCAGGTGGGCGGTGTTTCGCCATAGACGACGATCACGCCATGGTTTTCCAGCAACTGCGCCTCCACCGCCTTGCGGTATTCACCGGGGTTCTGGTTCTGCGACATCGCCGGCGCGAGATAGGCATCTACTTCCAGGTCAGCCAAAACCGCCTGGGTCTGGACGGCCAGGGATTGGTCAGGGGTGTCGGCGGTGATGAGGATGGAGAGGTGGGATTCGGCCCCAGAAGGAGCGACAGCGTTGGTTTTGGTTTGAGACTCTTGGTTTTCGGGCTTTGCCGCTACTGGAACTGGAGGTTTTTCAGGCAGGAGCTGTAATTGCCGGGCGAGGATGCTGGCCAGATCATTCACCTTGCCCCAGTAATTCCGATCTGCTCGCACATCGGGCACGGGCCAACCAAGGGTTTTGGCTTCCGGATTTTGGAGATCGGCTCCCCAGCACTTCACAGGGCTAAGATCACGCAACGCTTTGTGCCAACTGGCCCGCTCAGTGGGCAGAACTTCCACCATGAACACCCGGTCGGCACAGTCACCCCCGCCAACCTCCTCAATAAAAGTGGCCATTTCCAGCATGCACCACTCGGATTCCAGGTAACTGGGGGAAACGAAGGCCAGGATGACTGCGCTTTCCTGAATACGGGCGCGCAGTTCGGCATTGACCTTCTTATGCGGCTCCAGACGATAGTCCATCCAGAATTTAACCGTAATGCCCCTGGGTTGCCGTCTTACTTCACGTTGAAGCTTTTCGACGAAACAAGTGATCCAGCCTGGAGCACTGTCATCATGTTGCTCATCGTCCGCATGCGCATAACTGATGAATACCTGTTTGATACCGTCCGTTCCCATGCCCCATCCACCCCGTTTGCCGCCGGCATCGTTGCCGGCTCCGCTGAAGGGTGCAAATAGTATCAAATCGGGTGGCGTGTCTTCGGCCCGGATGGCATGCGGCGGGGTGGTTCGGAATTCGCGCCGGTATTGCTTTCCGGGCTTCTCCTCGGCGGGCAATCGGCGTAGTTTGCGGCTGTCGATTCCAGCCATGGGAGGCATCATGAGCCACAAGTATCAGAACCTGTTGCGCAGCATTTTCCAGGAGCCGGCCAGCAGCAATATTCACTGGCGCGAGATCGAATCCCTGCTGCACCACCTGGGCGTCAGCCTCGAACCGGCACACGGCGCCCGCTTCCGGGTGGTGCTGAACCGGGTTGAGGATTTCCTGCATCACCCGCATCAGGGCAATGTCTGCAGCAAGCAGGAAATCAAGCACCTTCGGGAATTCCTCGCCCGCGCCGGCATGACGCCTTCGGCTTACGAGGCCCAGCGCAAGGAGGCGCGGGAATAAGGCTGATCAGTCGGGCTGATTGAGCCGGCCGGCGGTTGCGGCCGCAGAAACGACAAAGGCCAGTTCCGGAGAACTGGCCTTTGGAATTTTGGTGGGCTGTGAGTGATTCGAACACTCGACCTACGGATTAAGAGTCCGCTGCTCTACCAGCTGAGCTAACAACCCATTGCTTGAAGCGGGGCGCATTGTAGCATGCTTTTCGCCGATTACAAGCTTTTTCGACTGGTGGGTCGGGCGAGACTCGAACTCGCGACCAACGGATTAAAAGTCCGCTGCTCTACCGACTGAGCTACCGACCCAAAAATCGAGCCGGCGATTATAGCGAAGCAGGGGCCGCGCTGTAAAGACGGGAGCGCAGCGCGGATTTGATTCGCCTATTCGCCCATCAGCCGGCGGTATTGCCGGACCAGGGCGTGGCGGGCGCCGGCGAGGATGGCGAGGAAGGTCAGGATGGAGCCGAGCGCCAGCGTGGACAGGCCGCTGAGGCCCTGGCCGATGGTGCAGCCCATCGCGGTGACGCCGCCGATGCCCATCAGGCTGGCACCGAGCAGATGGTTCGCGGTGTCCTCGACATCGCGGAAGGCTTCCCAGCGGAAGCGGCGGCTGGCCAGCGCCTGCAACGCCGAGCCGAGGATGACGCCGGCGGCGGTGACCACCGCGAAGCTCAGCTTGCGGCTGCTGTCGGACCACAGCATCAGCAGTTCCAGGCTGTAGGCCTGGGGGGCGACGAAGGTCAGCGCTTCCATCTTGCCGCTGTTGGTGGCGACGAAGGCTTCCTGCAGGGTTTCCGGGTCTTCCGCCAGATAGCCGAGATGGCCGCTGACGTACCAGGCGGCAACGACGCAGAGGCCGCTGCCGATGCCGCCGAGCAGGTTGTCGAACTCCCGGGCGCGGGGTGACCACAGCGCGAAGCCGACCAGGCCGCCGCCGAGCAGCAGCGCCGGCAACGCCAGCGCCCAGGTCGGGTTGAGGCCCCAGGCGGCGAGGAAGGCGGGGATGTCCTGGCCGTGGCCGAGTTGCAGCGGCACGGCTTCGAGGTAATTCACCCGTGGCAGCGCAAACAGGCCGCGCATGGTCATGTAGGCGGTGAGGCCGGTGACGAGGAAAACGACCAGGGATTTGAGGTTGCCGCCGCCGACCCGGACCAGGGTTTTGGCGCCGCAGCCTGAGGCCAGCACCATGCCGTAACCGAAGGCGTAGCCGCCGACCAGATGCGCCAGCCAGTGCAGCCGGGCGCCGCGGTAGATGCTCTTGTCCAGGTCGATCAGGCCGCTGGCGTGCAGCGCGGCGCTGCCGAGGATGGCGACGCCTATCGCGAGCAGCCACATCCGCATCCGGGTCCAGTCTTCCATGTTCACGATGTCGGCGACGGCGCCCATCGTGCAGAAATGGGTGCGCTGGGCGATGGCGCCGAAGACGGCGGCGAGGGCGAATCCGCCCCAAAGGACCTGGGCTGTGGGCGTCATGGGATCAGGCGTAGGCAGTGGGATCGGGACAGGTGGCCGCGGCAAAGCCGTCGCGGCGCAGCCGGCAGGAGTCGCAGACGCCGCAGGCGCGGCCGTCGGCATCCGCCTGATAGCAGGAGACGGTCAGCCGGTAATCCACGCCCAGCCGGGTGCCGAGCTGGATGATTTCCGCCTTGGAGAGGTCGATCAGCGGCGCGTGGATGCGCAGCGCGTGGCCTTCGACGCCGGCCTTGGTCGCCAGATTGGCCATCCGCTCGAAGGCGGCGATGTATTCCGGGCGGCAGTCCGGGTAGCCGGAGTAATCGACGGCATTGACGCCGACGAAGATGTCCTGGGCTTCCAGCACTTCGGCCCAGGCCAGCGCGAACGACAGCATCACGGTGTTGCGCGCCGGCACGTAGGTGACCGGAATCCCCGGCTGGACGCCGGTGGTGGGCACGGCAATCGAGGCATCGGTCAGCGCCGAACCGCCGAACTGGCCGATGTTGAGCGGCATGACCCGGTGCTCCCGGGCGCCCAGCTGGGCGGCGACCCGGCCGGCGGCGGTCAGCTCGGCCCGGTGGCGCTGGCCGTAGTCAAACGACAGGCAGTAGGTGGTGAAGCCCTGCTCCCGCGCCACCGCGAGGCAGGTGGCGGAGTCGAGGCCGCCGGAAAGCAGCACGATGGCGTTGCGACCCATGGCGCTCACCCGAGGAACAGCCGGTAGGCCGGGTTCTGGCTTTCGTCCCAGTAGCGGTAGCCCAGCTGGTCGAGGAATTCGCGGAATTGCGCCTGGTCCGCCGCCGGCACCTGCATCCCGACCAGCACCCGACCGTAGTCGGCGCCGTGGTTGCGGTAGTGGAACAGGCTGATGTTCCAGCCGGCGCTCATCTTGTCGAGGAAGTGCATCAGCGCGCCGGGGCGCTCGGGGAATTCGAAGCGGTAGAGCAGCTCGTCCTTCACCTGGGGCGCGTGGCCGCCGACCAGATGGCGGACGTGGTTCTTCGCCATTTCGTCGTCGGTCAAGTCCAGCGTCGGGTAGCCGTGCTTTTTCAGGCTCTCGATGAATTTCAGCGATTCGTTGCGGTTGGCGACCTGGACGCCGACGAAGACATGGGCCTCGCCGCGGTCGTGGAAGCGGTAGTTGAACTCGGTGATGTTGCGGGCGCCGATCAGCGACACGAATTTCTTGTAGGCGCCGGGCTTCTCCGGCAGCGTCACCGCCAGCACGGCCTCCCGCTGCTCGCCGATTTCCGCCCGCTCGGCGATGAAACGCAGCCGGTCGAAATTCATGTTGGCGCCGGAAGTCACCGCCACCAGCGTCTTGTCCTTCAGCTTGTGGCGGGCGGCGTAGGCCTTGGCCCCGGCCAGCGCCAGCGCCCCGGCCGGCTCCAGGATCGAGCGGGTGTCCTCGAACACATCCTTGATCGCGGCGCAGATGGCGTCGGTATCGACCAGCACCATTTCATCCACGTATTCCTTGCACAGCCGGAAGGTTTCCTCGCCGACGAACTTCACCGCGGCGCCGTCGGCGAACAGGCCGACCTGGTTCAGCCGCACCCGGTGGCCTTTTTCCAGACTGCGGGTCATCGCGTCGGCGTCGTAGGTTTCAACGCCGATCACCTTGATTTCCGGCCGCAGCCGCTTGATGTAAGCCGCCACGCCGGCGAGCAGACCACCGCCGCCCACGCAGCAGAACACCGCGTGGATCGGGCCACGGTGGCGGGAATGCTGACGCAGGATTTCCATCGCGATGGTGCCCTGGCCGGCGATCACTTCCGGATCATCGAAGGGATGCACGAAGGTCAGCTTCTCGCTCTTTTCCAGTTCCAGCGCGTGGGCGTAGGCCTCGTCGTAGGAATCGCCGAACAGCACCACTTCGCCACCGCGCCGCCGCACCGCCTCGACCTTGATCAGCGGCGTCGTCGTCGGCATCACGATCACCGCCCGGCAACCGATCTTGGCCGCGGACAGCGCCACGCCCTGGGCGTGGTTGCCGGCGGATGCGCAGATCACGCCGCGCTTGAGCTTCTCCGCCGACAGGCTGGCGATCTTGTTGTAGGCGCCGCGCAGCTTGAAGGAAAACACCGGCTGCATGTCTTCCCGCTTCAGGTAAATGTGGTTGCCGCTACGGGTGCTGAGGTTGCCGGCCAGGTCCAGCGGCGTTTCGACGGCGACGTCGTAAACCTGTGCGTTGAGGATTTTTTCGAGATAATCCGGGTGCATGAGCGGCAATCTTCTGAGAAAAAACAAGGATTTTAGCGGATGGAGTGGTTCAGCGTCAGCGCGGAAGCGGGTTTGTGGGGTCTGGCGCTGGGCAGCTTTCTCGCTGCCACCCTGCTCCCCGGCGGCTCGGAAGCCCTGCTGGTCGCCTTCCTGCTGCAACACCCGGAACAGTGGCCCGGCGCGCTGGCGCTGGCCAGCGTCGCCAATACCGCCGGCGGCATGACCTCCTGGTGGTGCGGTCGGGCCCTGCCCCGCTGGCAGAACCTGGCCAGCCTGCCGCAGCTGGACAAGGTGCGGCGCTGGGGCAGCCCGGCGCTGCTGCTGGCCTGGGCGCCGCTGATCGGCGACGCCCTCTGCGTCGCCGCCGGCTGGCTGAAACTGCACTGGCTGCCCTGCATGATCTACATGGCCATCGGCAAATTCGCCCGCTACGCGCTGGTCGCCGCGGCGGTTCCCGGCAGCTTCAATTAGCCCGCCCGCCGCGCCGGACCAAGCGCCCGACGGCCCTGTCCGAGCTTGCTCCGGCCTCGCTCTGGCCTTGCTGCTGTCCTTGCCTCCGAGCTTTTTCCGCCCGAAATTCCGCATTTCCCCTCATCAAAACGGGGAATTGACGCTGCAACTCCGGCCCGGCAATCCGGTCCATAGGCGATTGCCGCGGTGCGATACGCTAAAATGCGGCCTCTTTGCTGGAGCTTCGAGCATTACTCATGACCGCACGCCTAAGGGAAATCCCCTACAACTACACCTCCTTGTCCGACCGGGAAATCGTCATCCGGCTGCTGGGCGAGGCCAACTGGCAGATTCTTGACGAGTTGCGCGGCGAGCGCGTCACCGGCCGCTCGGCACGGATGCTCTATGAAGTGCTCGGCGACGTCTGGGTCGTCCAGCGCAATCCCTACCTGGAAGACGACCTGCTGGCGAACCGGGAACGGCGCGAAGCCCTGGTCAGCGCGCTGCATCACCGCCTCAACGAAGTCGAGCGTCGCCGCGAGGCCGCCGCGGCTGAAGACCCGCAGCGCAGCGAAAAGGTCGCCCGGCTGGTTGCCGCCGCCAAGGCCGCGGTGCAGCGTTTCGAGGCCTGGTTCACCACCACCCACGACCTGCGGCGCAAGGTGCAGAAGATCCTTGGCCGCCACACCCGCCGCGACAACATCGCCTTTGACGGCCTGTCCCGCGTGGCCCACGTCACCGACGCCACCGACTGGCGGGTCGAGTACCCCTTCGTGGTGCTGTTCCCGGACAGCGAGGAAGAAATCGCGCATCTGGTCCGCGGCTGCATCGAAGCCGGCCTGACCATCATCCCCCGCGGCGGCGGCACCGGTTACACCGGCGGCGCCGTGCCGCTGACGCCGTTCTCGGCGGTGATCAATACCGAAAAGCTGATCGACATCAGCGCAGTTGAAGAACAGGTGCTGCCCGGCCATAGCGCGCCCTACGCGACGATCCGCACCGGCGCCGGCGTGGTGACCGAGCGGGTCGCGGAAGCCGCTTCCGCCGCCGGCCGCGTCTTTGCGGTGGACCCGACCTCGGCGTCCGCCTCCTGCATCGGCGGCAACATCGCGATGAACGCCGGCGGCAAGAAGGCGGTGCTGTGGGGTACGGCGCTGGACAACCTGGCCTGGTGGAAGATGGTCGATCCGGACGGCAACTGGCTGGAAGTCGAACGCCTGAACCACAACTACGGCAAGATTCACGAGCAGGAAAAGGTGGAATTCCGCCTGAAACGCTTCGACCCCAGCGGCAAGAAGCTGCTGGGCGAGGAAACCCTGTCCATGCCGGGCGCCGCCTGCCGCAAGGCTGGCCTGGGCAAGGACGTGACCGACAAGTTCCTGGGCGGCGTGCCCGGCGTCCAGAAGGAAGGCACCGACGGCATCATCGTCGCCGCCCGCTGGGTGCTGCACAAGATGCCGCCGGTGGCGCGCACCGTCTGTCTGGAATTCTTCGGCCAGGTGCGGGAAGCCGTGCCGGCCATCGTCGAAATCACCGATTACTTCAAGCCGGGGGGCGCCGGCCACGCCGCGGGCGTGCAACTCGCCGGCCTGGAACACCTGGACGAACGCTATGTGAAGGCGGTCGGCTACGCGACCAAGGCCAAGCGCCACGGCCGCCCGAAGATGGTGCTGATCGGCGACCTGGTCGGCCACGACGAAACCGCGGTGATGGCCGCCGCCTCCGCGGTGGTGCGGATGTGCAACCTGCGCGCCGCCGAGGGCTTCATCGCCGTTGATGCGGCGACCCGCAAGAAATTCTGGCTCGACCGCTCGCGCACCGCGGCGATTTCCCGCCACACCAACGCCTTCAAGGTGAACGAGGACGTGGTGATCCCGCTGCCGCGGATGGGCGACTACTGCGACGGCATCGAGCGGATCAACATCGAGCTGTCCACGCAGAACAAGCTGGCGCTGTGCGACGCATTGACCGGCTTCCTCCGGGGCGAGCTGCCGCTGCACGCCGGCGACGCCAACGTGGACAAGGACGTCCTGATCGGCGACCGGCGCCAGGCGGCGCTGGACGTGCTGGAGCAGGTCCGCGCCCGCTGGCAATGGCTGCTCGACAACCTGGACCTGCCGCTGGCCAGCGCGGAAACCCGCTTCGGCGAATTCGGCATCGTCGCTGGCGAGCTGACCAACCGGGCCGAATCACCGCGGCTGTTCCACCGGCTGCAGGATTACTCGGTGCGGACCAGCTGGAAGCAGGAGCTGAAGGCGCAGTTCGAGACCATCTTCGACGGCGGCGTCTATCGTCCGGTCCTGGAACGGGTCGAGGCGATCCACAAGGAAGTGCTGCGCGGCCGGGTTTTCGTCGCGCTGCACATGCACGCCGGCGACGGCAACGTGCACACCAACATCCCGGTCAATTCCGACAACTACGCGATGCTGCAGACCGCCAACCGGGCGGTCGAGCGGATCATGCATCTGGCCCGCGGCCTCGACGGGGTGATCTCCGGCGAGCACGGCATCGGCATCACCAAGCTGGAATTCCTCGCCGAAGAGGAAATCCGCCCGTTCCGCCAGTACAAGGACAAGGTGGACCCGGAGGGCCGCTTCAACAAGGGCAAGCTGATGCCCGGCGGCGACCTGGGCAAGGCTTATACCCCGTCCTTCAGCCTGCTCGGCACCGAATCCCTGATCATGGAGCAGTCGGAAATCGGCAAGATTTCCAACATGGTCAAGGACTGCCTGCGCTGCGGCAAATGCAAGCCGGTGTGCACGACCCACGTTCCCCGCGCCAACCTGCTCTACAGCCCGCGCAACAAGATCCTCGCGACCTCGCTGCTGGTCGAGGCCTTCCTGTACGAGGAACAGACCCGGCGCGGCATTTCGCTGCAGCATTTTGACGAATTCAACGACGTCGCCGACCACTGCACGGTCTGCCATCGCTGCTTCAAGCCCTGCCCGGTGGACATCGACTTCGGCGACGTCACCGTCGCGATGCGCAATTTCCTACGTCAGCAGGGCAAGAAACGCTTCAACCCCGGCACCGCTGTGTCCATGGCCTTCCTGACCGCCAAGGACCCGACGACGATGAAGCTGATGCGCACGGTGATGATGAACTGGGGCTTCAAGGCCCAGCGCTTCGCCTCCAAGCTGGCCAAGTCCATCGGCCTGACCCAGGATTCCCGCCAGCACCCGCCGGCCACCCTGGGCAAGCCGCCGATCAAGGCGCAGGTGATCCACTTCCTCAACCGGCCGATGCCGGGCAACCTGCCCAAGCGCACCAGCCGGGCACTGCTGGACATCGAGGACGACAAGGTGATCCCGGTGATCCGCAACCCGCAGAAGACCACCGAGGAGTCCGATGCGGTGTTCTACTTCCCCGGCTGCGGCTCGGAACGGCTGTTCTCCCAGGTCGGCCTCGCCACCCAGGCGATGCTCTACGACATCGGCGTCACCACGGTGCTGCCGCCGGGCTACCTCTGCTGCGGCTACCCGCAGACGTCCGCCGGCGAAGAGGACAAGGGCCAGAAAATCACCACCGACAACCGGGTGCTGTTCCACCGGGTGGCCAACACCCTGAACTATCTCGATATCAAGACGGTGATCGTCTCCTGCGGCACCTGCATGGATCAGCTGCAGAAGTACGAATTCGAGAAGATCTTCCCCGGCTGCCGGCTGCTGGACATCCACGAGTACCTGATGGAAAAGGGCGTCAAGCTCGACGGCGTCCAGGGCACCCGTTACCTGTACCACGATCCCTGCCACAGCCCGATGAAGGTGCATGCGCCGCTGGCGGTGACCCAGACGCTGATGGGTCAGAACGTGCCGCTGTCCGACCGCTGCTGCGGCGATTCCGGCTCCTTCGCCTACGCCCGCCCGGACATCGCGACCCAGGTCAAATTCCGCAAGCAGGAGGAAATCGAAAAGGGCGCCGCCAAGCTGCGGGCCGACGGCTTCCAGGGCGACGTGAAGATCCTGACGTCCTGCCCGGCCTGTCTGCAGGGCTTGTCCCGCTACAACGACGACGCCAACACCGAAGCCGACTACATCGTCGTCGAGATGGCGCGCCACCTGCTGGGCCGCGACTGGATGCAGCAATACGTCAGCCGCGCCAACCAGGGCGGCATCGAACGGGTGCTGCTGTAAGCGATGCGCCAGTTCCAGCAGACCCTCAGCCTGAAAAGCCGGGCGTCCG
>JBEBBF010000307.1:0-3103 GCA_041158545.1 Pseudomonadota bacterium
AAGGCGCCCCACTGGTAAAAATCAGTGGCGCCCTCTTCCTCGCCCTGCGGACGCAGAACGTGGTATTTGACATCAAGAATACGCGCCGTGTTGTCAGCCCGTTCAAGCAGCGTGCCGAGGCGGATGAAGTGATAGGAATCATCCTGCAACAAGGTACCGAGCGTCGTACCACGCGTCAGTGAAGAGCGCATCTTCACCCACTCGAAAAACTCGGCAATACCGGCATTGAAGAGTTGCTCGAACGTCTTCTCGCGCGCTTCCAGCCAGGTTGAATTCAGCGTTTCCCACATTTCCGTGGTGATCGTGCCGCGCACGGCATGAGCATTTTCGCGCGCCATGCGCAGGCAACTGTGAATCGACGCGTAGTTGTCGGTATCGCTCACCATGAAGCGCAGGACGTTCTCGGCATTCACCGTGTCGTATTTGGCCGCGAAGGCTTCTTCCAGACTGTTCAGGGCGATGATCGCATTCCAGTTCTGGTTGGCCGCTTCCAGCGCCTGCGGCACCAGCGACATTTGCCAGCTGACATCAAGCAGACGAGCGAGATTCTCGGCCCGCTCCATATAACGGGACATCCAGAAAAGGTGGTCGGCAGTACGGGATAGCATGATCAGTCCTCCAGAATCCAGGTGTCTTTGGTACCGCCGCCCTGCGACGAATTCACCACCAGCGAGCCCTTGGTCAGGGCGACGCGCGTCAGGCCACCCGGCACCATGTTCACGCACTTGCCGGACGACAGCACGAAGGGGCGCAGGTCGAGGTGGCGCGGCGCGATGCCTTCTTCAACAAAGGTCGGGCAATTGGACAATGCCAGCGTCGGCTGGGCGATATAGCCATCCGGCTTGGCAATCAGCAGCTGGCGGAAATGTTCGATCTGTTCCTTGGTGGAAGCCGGCCCAACCAGCATGCCGTAACCACCGGCACCATGCACTTCCTTGACGACCAGTTCGGAAAGGTGCGCCAGCACGTACTTCAGATCATCCGGCTTGCGACACATATAGGTCGGCACGTTGTTCAACGTCGGCTCTTCGCCGAGGTAGAAACGGATCATCTCCGGCACGTAGGGATAAATCGACTTGTCGTCAGCAACCCCCGTCCCGATGGCATTGGCCAGGGTGACATTGCCCGCCTGATAGGCGCGCAGGATGCCCGGCACACCCAGCGTTGAATCAGCACGGAAAGCCTGTGGATCCATGTAATCGTCGTCAATCCGGCGATAGATGACATCAACACGCTGCGGCCCCTGCGTCGTACGCATGTAGACCGTCTCGTTCTTGACGAAGAGATCGCGCCCTTCGACCAGTTCGACGCCCATTTGTTGGGCCAGGAAGGTGTGTTCGAAATAGGCGCTGTTGTAGGCGCCCGGTGTCAGGACAACGACCGTCGGATCATTGACGCCATTCGGCGCCACTGCGCGCAGTTTTTCCAGCAGCATGTCCGGGTAATGCTGCACCGGCGCCACCTTGTGCTTGGCAAACAACTCGGGAAAGAGGCGCATCATCATCTTGCGGTCTTCCAGCATGTAGGATACGCCGGAAGGGACGCGCAAATTGTCTTCGAGGACGTAGAACTCACCGGCCCCGGCGCGCACGATATCAACACCGGCGATATGCGCATAAACCTGACCGGGCAGATCGATACCCTTCATCACCGGGCGGTATTGCGCGTTATTCAGAATTTGTTCAGCCGGGATCTTGCCAGCCTTGAGGATGTCCTGATCGTGATAGATATCATGCAGGAACATGTTGAGCGCCTTGACGCGCTGGCGCAGGCCGGCTTGCATGGATTTCCATTCCGCCGAGGGAATGATGCGCGGAATGATGTCGAAAGGAATCAGGCGCTCCTTGCCTGCCTCTTCGCCATAGACAGCGAAAGTAATGCCAACACGGTGAAAGGCCAGATCAGCTTCGGCACGTTTGCGTTCGATACGCTCCGGCGAGGTTGCTTTCAGCCAATTGTCGTACCCCTGGTAATGCTTACGAACACCGCCGTTGGCGTCCGTCATTTCATTGTAGAAGTTCATGATGGGCTCATTTTCTATGGAAATCTCTCCGCTACCTACTCAGCAGAAACCGTGCCACAGCTGAAGACCTCTGGAAATCAAGGCCAGAAGGCTTTTTCAACGCATCGCGCACCAAAATAGCGCACCTCCGAACAGGCAATCATCCAAGCTGGTGCAAGGACGAAAAAAAACGGCGACCGAAGTCGCCGTTCATATCCTGCGGAAAGCGTGTATCAGGCGCGTTCAAAGATCACTGCAATGCCTTGACCGCCACCGATACACATGGTGACCAGTGCGTACTTGCCGCCGATGCGCTCAAGTTCGTAGAGGGCCTTGGTGGCGATGAAAGCACCGGAACAGCCGACCGGGTGGCCGAGGGCGATAGCGCCGCCGTTCGGGTTGGTCTTGGCCGGATCCAGGCCGAGCACCTTGGAAACAGACAGTGCCTGGGCTGCGAAGGCTTCGTTGGACTCGATGACATCCATCTGGTCCAGGGTCAGGCCGGCCTTCTTCAGTGCCAGCTTGGTCGCCGGGATCGGGCCTTCGCCCATGATGTCGTTCGGCACGCCGGCAACAGCGTAGCCAGCGATACGGGCACGGGCCTTCTGGCCGTTCTTGGCAGCAACATCAGCGGCAGCCAAAACGAAGAAAGCAGCGCCGTCGTTGATACCGGAAGCGTTACCGGCGGTAACGGTACCGTCCTTCTTGAAGGCCGGCTTCATCTTGGCCAGGGATTCCATCGTGGTGCCACGCTTCAGGTGTTCGTCGGTATCGAACACGACTTCGCCCTTGCGGGTTTGCTTGACGATAGGAACGATCTGCGACTTGAAGTAGCCAGCATCGATCGCAGCAGCAGCACGACGCTGTGATTCGACAGCGAAAGCATCCTGATCTTCACGGCTGAAGCCATGCTTGGCAGCCAGGTTTTCAGCGGTGATACCCATGTGGCCAACGCCAAACGGGTCGGTCAGCACGGCAACCATCGAGTCGATGGCCTTGGTGTCACCCATGCGGGCGCCGGAACGCAACGTCGGCATCAGGTAAGCTGCCTTGGACATCACTTCAACACCACCACCGATACCGTAATCAGCATCGCTCAGG
>JBEBBF010000308.1:0-2768 GCA_041158545.1 Pseudomonadota bacterium
GTTCTGGAAATGATGCGGGCAGCGGAAGCGGATATCCGCAAGGACCTGCCGCAGTTCCGCGCCGACGGGATACTCGGGGCCAATTTCGACATTTATCACCGCAATCCGGTGCACCAGCGCAACATGCTGGCCCATCTGCAGGGCACCCACCGCACCGAAATGAATATCGGTGGCCGGCGTTTTGCGCTGGCGGCCACGTCGATCATCAACGAACGGGGACAGCGTTTGGGCACCGTGGTGGAATGGCGTGACCGCACCGCCGAGGTGGCGATTGAGGCCAAGGTCGCCGACATCATCCAGGGCGCAGTTGCCGGCGACTTCGCCAAGCGAATCGATACCCGCGATCTCAGTGGTTTCTTCCGCCAGCTTGGCGACGGCGTCAATGCCTTGCTCGACGCCAATGGCCGGGCGCTGGATGACATCGGTGCGATGTTTACCCGGCTGTCCCGTGGCGACCTGACGCAAACCATGGATGGTGATTATCAGGGGGCGCTGGCCCGGGTCAGGGACGATGCCAATTCCACCGTGACCAACCTGCGGGACATCGTTGGCTCCATCCAGCGGGCGACGGAAGCGATCAATACCGCAGCCCAGGAAATTGCCTCCGGAAATACCGACCTATCCAGCCGTACCGAAGAACAGGCCAGCAGTCTGGAAGAAACCGCGTCCAGCATGGAAGAGATCAACAGCACGGTGAAGCAGAATGCGGAAAATGCCCGGCTGGCCAACGAAATGGCTGGCAAAGCCTCCGCGGTCGCCGAACGGGGCGGGCAGATGGTGGGCCAGATGGTCGACACCATGGGCGCCATTCATCAATCCAGCAGCCGTATCTCCGACATCATTGCCGTGATCGATGGCATTGCCTTCCAGACCAATATCCTGGCGCTCAACGCAGCGGTGGAAGCGGCCCGTGCCGGTGAGCAAGGGCGGGGGTTTGCGGTGGTTGCCACCGAAGTCCGGAATCTGGCGCAGCGTAGTGCCGCCGCTGCCAAGGAAATCAAGGGCTTGATCATCGATAGCGTGGACAAGGTCGAAGCGGGTACCCGCCAGGTCAATTCCGCAGGACAGACCATGTCGGAAATCGTGCATGCAATTCGCAATGTCTCGAAACTGATGAACGACATCGCCGCGGCCAGTCGGGAACAGAGTTCCGGTGTCGAACAGGTCAGTCTGGCGGTGTCGCAGATGGACGAAATGACGCAGCAGAATGCGGCCTTGGTCGAAGAGGCGGCCGCCGCGGCCGAAAGCCTGGAAGAGCAGGCGGGTCTGCTGTCCCAATCGGTGGCGGTCTTCCACCTCGGTCAGTCGGCCTTGGCGGATAGCCGTCCCGCCGCGCGCCGCGAGGCGACTGAAAGCAAGCCTGCACAGCAATCCGGGCGGCAGAAAGCTTTGCCGCCAGCTTCGCTGGACGATGAATGGGCCGAGTTCTGAGCGGCCAATACAGGGAGTAACAGGGTGATCAAGGATACGGAACGCAAACTGCCCCCCCGGGCTGCCGTCGGAAAGCCTGCCGCTGCGCCGGCCGGGGCGATCCTGCGCCAGGATGGCAATCTGCGGGAGTTTGATTTCACCACCGCGGATTTCGAGCGGGTCCGCAAGATGATTTACGAGCACGCGGGGATTTCCCTGTCGCCGATCAAGCAGGACATGGTGTATTCCCGGCTTGCCCGTCGTTTGCGGGCGACGGGGATGCGCACCTTCAGCGAATATCTGGGCAGCCTGGAGCGGGGTGATGATGCGGAGTGGGAGCGCTTCGTGAATTCCCTGACCACCAATCTGACCTCGTTTTTCCGCGAACCGCATCATTTCCCGGTGCTGGCCGAACATCTGCGCAAGATCAGCAACCGTCGGCCGATCCGCATCTGGTGCAGCGCGGCATCCACCGGCGAGGAACCCTATTCGATTGCGATGACCGTGCTGGAAACCTTTGGCACCAGCAAACCACCGGTTAGCATCATGGCTTCCGACCTCGATACCAATGTGCTCGCCACCGCGCAAAAAGGGGTTTACCCGATTGAGCGGCTGGACAAACTGGAGCCGGAGCGGGTCAAGCGTTTCTTCCTGCGCGGCACGGGGAGCCAGGCTGGCATGGTCTGCGTCCGTCCGGAATTACGCGACCTGATCAGCTTCACCCGGATCAATCTGCTGGAGCAGGGTTGGCCGGTCAAGGGGCCGCTGGACGTGATCTTCTGTCGTAACGTGATGATTTATTTCGATAAGCCGACCCAGCACAAGATTCTTTCCCGCTTTGCGCCACTGATGCAGACCGATGGTTTGATGTTTGCAGGGCATTCGGAAAGCTTCCTGCACGCGGCGGACCTGTTCCGTTCCCTTGGCAAGACGGTGTACGAACTGGCCAGGAAACCCCGCGGGGCCTGAGACCGGGAGCAAACGTGGACCATCTATACGACGAACATCTGGCGACGAATCTGTACTTCGACCGCCATTTCCAGTTTGACGCGGCGAAGATTCTGCCCGGTGAGTACTACGTCACCAGCAAGGACATGTTGCTGGTGACGGTGCTGGGGTCCTGTGTGGCAGCCTGCATCCGTGATACCGATTCCGGAATCGGTGGCATGAACCACTTCATGCTGCCCGACGAAGGGGGGCGGGAAATGGTCAGCGCCTCCGCCCGCTATGGCACCTACGCGATGGAAGTGCTGATCAATCACCTGCTGAAAATGGGGGCGCGCCGTGGGCGGCTGGAAGCCAAGGTTTTCGGTGGTGGCGCGGTCATGGAAAGTCTGGCCAGCAGCAATGTGGGCGTA
>JBEBBF010000309.1:0-6901 GCA_041158545.1 Pseudomonadota bacterium
TTTCGAGTCATGAACATATTGTCGCGGACGTAGCTCAGATCAGTGTTGGCGACTTCGTAGCGTCGGATTACGATCGATACGTGATTTTCGATGTAGTCCATTACTAACATCGGAGCGGTAACGGGGGTGTTTAGTTCGCGATTCTCGAGGTGGTCAAATTGAATTTGTTCTGATTTCAATTTTTCGCAAATTTCTTGTATTAAGGTGCTGCGATAGTCTGGGTTATCATGGTTGTGGTATTTTCCAATTATGTATAAGAGTTGTAGGGTGTGGTATTCATCAACTGTTGGGCACTCAGACCAGTCGTTGGGTTTTGTTAAGGACCAGTGGTCAAACAGCTTTGCGGCGTCGCAGCGGATGTAAAAGACTTTAAGAGTCTCTAGTTTTTTGTGATTGTGGTAGAGCCATTGATTTTGAGTGGCGGTTTTCCCACTTCCTTTTGCTCCGATATGAATAAAAACCCGCATGGCAGGAGATGTTATTTCTTCTTCAATGGTGCTGGTTATTATATCGAGTTGTTCAAACGTTTCAGTGGTTACATAATAGGATGTGTCTTTAAGTTCTTTATGTGGATTCATTGTGGCAGCGCTAGAGCTATCTTCGAATGCAAGTAGTTCCTTTGCAAATACTTTGTCTCTTCTGATAAGAAACGTCTTAATTGAGTCTAATAGTCCATCAGTGCCAAGTTTTTCTGCAATTTCTGGATTTTCGTAAGCGTATGCAAGTCTCCAGTTTTCTTTTTTTGCAAGTGGTAGGCTGGAGAGTTGGTGAATTGAGCGGTACGCTTTTTTTAGGAATAAAATGTTGTCTGTATTAATCATTTGCTTCTCCTATTAATTCTTCGTTAATGACGTTTATGGTATTTTGTATCGCTTTTTTAAGTTGGTTGATGAATTCGGTGTTATTAATATAGGGTGAGGCATCGTGGTCTTCTTGCGCCGATTTGAGTATAGATGAAACCGCTTTCTTGACCTTGTCGCTGATTACTGCTTTCGCGGGTGTGAGGGCTTTTATAAGCTCGGTGACGAGTAATTCACATTCCTCTGCTGTTATGGTTTCTTTGGCGTATTCGCAGCATATTTTACTAATTTCGTTGTATGCTGTTTTTTTTGCCTCTGCTAACTCTTTAGTCTTTTCTGCTTTATTGTGATTTTGCCTTTGTATTTCTGCGGCCATTTCTGTTAGCTGGACCTTGTGTGTCTCTAATTCTTTTGCTAGTCCGGTTTTGTGTGTTTCCAATTCTTTGTTAATCTTTGCCTTGTACGTTTCTAGTTCTTGTAAAAGCTTGTTTTTATATTTCTCTAGTGAAGATGAGAGGGCGTGATTGAATAATAGTGATGCTAGTTTTGGAAATGCTAAAGCTATGGTAACAATTAGGCATATGGCTGTGTTGAAGTAGGTCATTGCTGTTTCCATGTTTTTTCCGTGTGCGCTATGGTGTCTGGATTGCTGAAAAGTTATTTAAATTAATTCGGCTTCGTCGTGTTTTATATGACTTGGATCGCTGGGTTGCTGTTTTGATGTCGCTGTAAGGTTAATAAAATATTTACCTGGTTGCCCGGATTACGGAATCTCCCTCCCCCCCTTCCTCGCATTCCAAACCGCGTACCCAATCACCCCCAGCCCCATGACCAGCAGCGGCCAGTTGCCGTTGGCGATTTTTTCGAGGGAGGGGTCGCAGAGGAGGAGGAGCATGCCTAGCGTGAAGCTGGGGATGGCGGTGGTGGCGAGGATGGGGAGGGCGTGTTTGCTGTAGGTGCTGCGGCATTCGCAGCAGCGCAGGTAGACCACCAGCACGCAGAGGCTGAGGATCACGAAGAGGTCGAAGGCGATGCGGAAGGCCCAGCGGTTGGGGCAGACGATGCGGCAGAGCGGTGTGCTCTGGTGGGTGCCCTGCGGGATGTATTCCATCTTCAGCGCCTGGGCGATGCTTTCTCCGGCCTTGTCGTGGGGGAGCGCCCAGAAGCCGATGCCGCCGAAGTTGTCCTGCATGTAGACGATGTGTTCGTTCAGATGCGTTTCCGGGTCGGGGGTGAGGACGGGGACGATCATCCGCAGCAGGTTGCGCCGGGCCTGCCCTTTCTGGCCTTCCTCCACCTTCAGCCGTAGCCGGGTTTCGCTGCCGGTGACGGGCTCTTCGAGCAGCACCAGGAACAGCATGTGGTCGTTCACCTCGCTGCCTTCCTCGCTCTTGCCGCCGTAGAGTTGGGCCCAGCGCAGCAGGTTGGCGTAGTCGTAGGCGCCCTTGCCGATGTTGCCGTGGCTGAACATCAGGTTGAGGAAGCGGCGGCCGTCGTTGATGCGCTCGTGCAGTTGGCGGATCAGCTGGCGGAAGAGTTCGACCGAGTCCGGGTCGGTCGGGAAGTTGTCGAAATAAAGGGTGATGCCATCGCCCAGACGGGGAACGCTGGAGCCGGGGCTGATCCACGGCCGGCTACGCGACAGGCTGTCTTCCAGCGGCAGGCCCAGCATGCGCTCGATGTTGTCTACCAGTTGCCGGAAGGATTCTTCCTTCTGCGGTTTGGTTTGCGCGGCCCAGGCGGACCAGTCGCGTTTGCTGATCACCAGGTCCAGCTTGGTCCGGTAACGGCGGGCGGTTTCGATGGCGTCGCCGTTTTTCGGGCTCCAGTGGCCTTCATCTTCCAGTTCGCCGTGGTTGTTCATGCTCAGGGCGTAGTAGCCCAGCCGGCCGAAGACACCGAAGTCGATGCTGATTGGCGCGCTGCTCAGCCAGTAGGGGTAAAAGCCATAGACCACGCCCTTGGGGTGGGACGGCAGGCAGTGGCAATCGGGAACGCTGGCCCATTGCAGCTTGCTGTCCGGGTCGTAGGCGTGCTTTTTCCGCGCCTGGCTGCTGATCTGGTTCTGATAGGCGGGGAAGCGCGCCTTGAGTTCATTGATGCGGTGTTCGACTTCCCACTGCAGCGCCGCCGTGTCGGGGAAGGGCTTGTCCTTCAGATCGGCGATCAGCGCAATCAGGCTTTCCGGCACGCCCTCCTGCTTGAAGGCCTCCAGCGCTTTGTCGTCCAGGCTGCGCAACTGCCGCGCCCCGATCATTTCCTGCATCTTCAGCGCGTGAAGGTCCGCCTGGGCGTTGACCTTGTTGGCGGCGGCGGCGATGAACAGCTGCCGCTCGGGGAATTCCAGATCCTGCAGATTGTCCAGCAGCGCCAGGATCGCCGCGGGCATCAGCCCATCCTGGCCGACCACGGCGGCCCAGGTGGTGTTGGCCAGCCGGTAGGCCTTCACTTCCTGGACTTCGTTCTGGATGGCTTGCAGGAAGGGGCGGCTGTCGGCGACGTCAGCGATAACTTGGCGAATGAGGGTGTCGGCTTCCTTACGACTGGGCAGACCCGGTGCAATCAATATTTCGAGTTGTGTCAGTACGGCCTCAGGGGTCTTGATGACTCTCAGCCGTTCCAGCCCCTCGGCGCTGATCTGGTAGGTCGGCAGCACTTCGGCGTTGCGGGCGATCAGGTTGCGGTAGCGGGGGGCTTCGTCCTTCAGCAGCTTGTCCACCGCGGAGAAGAAGCTGGTTTCGTCCTGGAAGGCCTGGTTTTTCAGGGTTTCCAGCTGACTGAGGGCGTCGAGCTGGCTGGACAGCGCCTTGAGGTCGTCGGCGGTCAGCTGGTAGGAAACGTGGCTGTCCTCGTGCCATTGCGCCGGCGGCGGGGGCGTGCCGGGGCGGGGGCGGAAGAAGCGGTCGATGATTTTGATGACTTCCAGCGCCGAGCCGCTGAGCAGTGCCTCGCGAATCTCGCTGGCGTCCTTTTCCCCGGCGGCCCATTTGCGGAATTCGAGGCTGCGCACCAGGCTGTGCCAGTTGGGATAAACCCGGCTGATCGGCAGGTCGCGCAGCAGGTCGGGCAGCAGGCGGCTGCGTTCGGTGATGCGGTGGTCGCGGCAATACTGGATCATGCCGGCGCGGGTTTCCCGGCCGAAGATGCCGTCGATGGGGATCAGATACAGCCGGAAGAAGGCCAGGGCGTCCTGAACCGCCCGCACTTCGTCCGCCGTCAGTTCGGCGTAATCGCCGCGGACCAGTTCGCAGGTGTTGCCGGGCGGCGGCGCCTGCGGGTCGGCGGGCAGCACATGGGCGGGCGGGGAAACCAGGCCGCTGCCCGCTGGGGCGGGGGCGCTCGTCGGGGCCGGCGCGGCCGCGGCGGGACTGGCGCCGGTGGCCACGCCCGCCGGGCTGGCCAGCAGCGTGCCGAGCAGCGCGAGCAAAGCGAGGCGGGTGTTCAGGGCGCGGATCATGCGACGCGCTTGCCTTCCTTGCCCAGTTCCCGGATCACGCCGGCTTGCAGGTCGCGCATCCTGATCCGTTCGGGCTGGTGCTGGAGCGCGGCGACGGCGGCGTGGCGGACGGCATTGGCAATGGCGCCGCCGGCCAGCGTGTAATCCTCGGCCAGTTGCTCCAGATTGACGTCCGCATCCAGCGGCAGCTTGTTGCTGCAGATGCCGCGCCAGAGTTGCAGCCTTTCCTCGGCGGAGGGCATCGGGAAATACACCGCGCTCTGGAAGCGGCGGGAGAAGGCTTCGTCGATGTTGGCGCGCAGATTGGAGGCGAGGATCACCACGCCGGGGAAGTCCTCGATCCGCTGCAGCAGGTAGGACACCTGCTGATTGGCGTGGCGGTCGTTGGCGTTGCTGGTCTGGGTGCGCTGGCCGAACAGGGAGTCGGCTTCGTCGAAAAAGAGGATCCAGCGCTTGTTGGCCGCCTGGTCGAACACGCCGGCCAGGTTCTTTTCCGTCTCGCCGATGTATTTGGAGACCAGCATCGACAGGTCGATCCGGTACACCGCCGAGCCGGTGGCCTTGCCCAGCAGCGTCGCGGTCAGCGTCTTGCCGGTGCCCGGCGGGCCGTAGAACAGCGCGCGGTAGCCGGGCTTGAGGTGTTTGGCCAGGCCCCAGTCCTGCATCAGCCGGGCTTCGTTGCGCATCCAGTGGATCAGATGATCGACTTCGTCGCGGATGCCCGGCGCCAGCACCAGATCGTCCCACTCCAGCTGGGTCTGGATCAGCTTGGCCGGGAAGCGGGCGTTGAAGTCCGGCAACTGGCTGTGGCCGGTGGCCAGCTGCTGCAGGAATTCCGGCGCAATGCTCAGGCCGCTGCTCAGCCAGGTTTCCGGGTTTTCGCCGGCGTCCAGCTGCAGGATGCCGGCGCGGATCAGGTAATGGTCGGGCTGGAAGACCTGGATCAGCGCGAAGCGCCGTTCGAGGTCGTCCCCGGCGTAGAGGAAGGCCGCGGTTTCGCCGGTGGGCAGGAAGCCGCTATGCCGCTTGCCCGGCACGCCGCCGAATTCGGTGAAAGCCCGGTCGATGCTGGTGTTGCGGGTGAAGAACAGGTCCAGCAGCTGCGGCCGCAGGTAGGGCGCCAGCGCCAGCGCCAGCACCAGCCGGTCGCGGGGCGTGAGTTGGCCTTCGGCCAGCGTCGCGGCATGGATTTCGCCCGTTGCGCCGTCCAGCGCCGGCGGCGGCAGCTCGTCCAGCGAGAAGGGCTGGTTCTGGAAATAACATTCCATCCGCCGGCTGATGACCTGCTGCAGCCAGTCGAGTTCAGCGGCCAGGAGTTGGGAGGCGGCGGTGTCGTTGGGCATGGTCATCTCCATTCAACCATGATCGGATGGCTCATCCACGGATGGCGGATGATTGAAAAACTCCAGGGCAGGCGGTCCAGCAACACGTCAAAAGCCTTGCTCTCGACTTTAAGCTGCCAGGCTTCATTCTTGAAGTGCATATGCCCGTTGCGCTGGAGAAATGTTTCCCGCATGCCGGCGACCGAGGTTTTGCCCAGCGCGCTCCAGTGGGCAATCATGCTGCGGATCATCTCCTCGATCAGCCGGGTTTCCCGCTCTTCCAGCAGCGGGGGCGGCGCGAGCGGCACGAAGACATCCAGGCCACACAGCAGCTTGTTCAGCGGCATCGGGGTCTCCGCCGCGGCGGTCCGGCCTTCGGCCAGGAACTGCAGCAGCTGACAGGCCCGCTGGGCCGCCGCCGGGTCGTGGAAGCGGTTGTTGGCGGTCAGCTCCAGCATCGCGAACAGCCGCGGCAGGTAGGGCGAGGCCAGCACCAGACCGGCATTGCCCAGCAGCAGCCCGCCCTGGGACGAGGCCGGCGGCAGATCGGCCAGATGCCGGGGGCCGGAACGGGCCAGCAGCCAGAAGCGCAGGTGCTGGTTGATCCGCTGCTGGGTCGGGTCTTCCGACAGGTGGTCGCAGAGGAACTGGCGCAGGTTGCCGTATCCGGCGATGCGGGCGCTCAGGAAATCCACATAGGCCACCACCGCATCCGGGATCGAACGGAAAAGGTTCTCCGGGAAGAACAGGTCGGCCAGGAAATGCCACTGGCCGCGCTGCCGCATCCGGCTGCCCCCTTCCGGCGCCGCGGCGGTCAGCGCCTCGATGAAGGGCAGCAAATCCAGGAAATTCCGCCCGCGCAGATGGGAAAACAGCCGCGGCAACCAGGTCATCGGCCAGGTGCTCAGCCAGCGCTCGCGCAAGGACGGATTGCCCAGCAAGGGCGGCATCAGCTGGGCCAGCTCCGGCGCTTCCTCCGCCAGCGCCTGCTCCAGCCAGGCCATGTCTGGCAAACCCGCCGCCAGCACCTCGGCCGGATCGGGCCGCGACGTCGGGGCCGGCTCCGGCTCAATCCGGGCGTGCTGGGTCGGGGCGCTTGTGTCGGCAGGCGCGTCTTGCCAGTCCAGCGCCGGCCGCGCTACCGCCTCCGGCGCCAGGCCGGCCGGAGCGACAACGCCAGCCCCGGTCGCAGCCGCCATCCTGCCGGCCTGGGAGGCTTGGGCGGCCTGGGAGGCTTGGGCGGCCTGGGAGGCTTGGGCGGCCTGGGAGGCTTGGGCGGCCTGGGAGGCTTGGGCGGCCTGGGAGGCTTGGGCGGCCTGGGA
>JBEBBF010000310.1:0-5687 GCA_041158545.1 Pseudomonadota bacterium
TCGACACACAACAGGGGATGCGGCAGCGGATCATGCAGCAGCACCAAGTAGGCGAACATCTTGATGGTGCCATCCGAAACATAACGATCCAGGAACGGCGTTTTGAACGAGCCATCCTGAAAGCGCAGGGTCAGGAATCCGTCATCCATCAACCGCGGCTCCACCCCGGCCACACCGGGAACCCGTCGGGCCATGATCGCCAGAATGCGCTGAAACGCTTCCGGATGCTGATCGAACAGGTATTGGGCCACCCGCGGCAGGTTGTCGCCGCTTTCCGAAAGATGTTCCGAATCCCCGGCTGCCTCCTTGCGACCGCGGGCGGCGCTGATGTGGAAATCCGACACGTGCCAGGATTCGATCAACTGGCGAAACGCATTCGCCGCCTTGAAGCGCTCGAATTGCCCCAAGCCCTTGATGGCCAGGGAATCCGGGCTGACCTTCTGGAATTCCCGCTCCAGTTCCTCATCCGCCTTGTGGAAATCCTCCTCGTTGGTGATCGCATAGCCTGCCCCGGCGGAAAAATCGAGGAAATGAAAGGGGCTACCGTAACGACCACGCTTGTAACGCAGCAACTCCCGTTGCACCACCGGTGCCCCTTTCAGCTCGCCAATTTCCAGCGAGTAGGTGACCAGACGCTCCACCCCGGTAATTTCCATCCGGTACTGGATTTCGATCAGGATCGTTTCCCCGTCCGCCTCCCTGCTTAACACCTCGCGGAAACGCCCCCGCTTGTCCAGCGCCTGCCGGACCGAACCCTTCAGACAGTCATGCAAAAAACCGAACACATCGAAGAGCGTGGATTTACCAGAACCATTGGCACCCACCACCACCAGTAAAGGGGGAATGTCCTTCAGCAGGACATCGCGAAACACCTTGTAATTTTTCAAACGGATGGATTCGATCTTCATGGTGACTTCCTGACTGCGGTGAAAGGCAAGCCCGGTGCTGGAACCGACGGAGCCGTATTGTTCCACAGGGCGTGCTATTGCGATTCCTTTGCGGCATCCAGCCCGGCACCTGCCAGCCATGATCCGGACCGTTATCCCTTCCTCCCCGCCACCCGGATCACGGATAATTGCCCGCCTTTTTCCCCCGGTGGCCCGTGGTTGCCGGTGTATTCGTTTCCTTTCCGGCTTTCCGACCAGCATGAGCAAAGATTCCGCCCAGCACACCCCGATGATGAAGCAGTACCTCAAGCTCAAGACCGATCATGCGGCGGATAAGTTGTTGTTTTACCGGATGGGGGATTTTTACGAGCTGTTTCATGAGGATGCGGAGAAGGCGGCGCGTTTGCTGGATATCACCCTGACCACCCGCGGCCAGTCGGCCGGGGTGCCGATCCGGATGGCGGGGGTGCCGTTTCATGCGCTGGAGCAGTATCTGGCGCGGCTGGTGAAGCTGGGCGAATCGGTGGTGATCTGCGAGCAGATCGGCGACCCGGCGACGAGCAAGGGGCCGGTGGAGCGGGCGGTGACGCGGATCGTCACGCCGGGCACGCTGACCGATGCCTCCCTGCTCGACGAGAAGCGGGATACCTTGCTGCTGGCGCTGTGTCCGGACCGGGCGGCCGGGCGGGGGGCGGCGCGGGCGCTGTTCGGGCTGGCGCGGCTGAATCTGGCCAGCGGCGAGCTGACGCTGACCGAGGTGCATCCCGAGCAGCTGGCGGCGGCGCTGGAGCGCATCCGCCCGGCGGAAATCCTGCTGCCGGAAAATTTCAAGCTGCCGGCCGGGCTGAGCCTGCCGGGGACGCAGACCCGCCAGTCCGACTGGCATTTCGAATTCGATGCGGCCCACCGGCAGTTGTGCGAGCAGTTCGGCGTGGCGAGTCTGGCCGGCTTCGGGGCCGATGGGCTGCGGCCGGCGGTGGGCGCGGCCGGGGCCTTGCTGCATTACGCCCAGGCGACGCAGACCCGGCGGCTGCCGCATTTGCAGGGCATTCAGGTCGAGGAGGAAGGGACTTTTCTCGGGCTGGACGCGGCGACGCGGCGCAATCTGGAATTGACCGAGACGCTGCGCGGACAGCCGGCGCCGACCCTGCTGTCGCTGCTCGACGATTGCGTGACCAGCATGGGTTCCCGGCTGTTGCGCCACAGCCTGCACCATCCGCTGCGCTCCCGTTCGCTGCCGGCGGCGCGGCAGGCGGCGGTGGAAGTGCTGCTGGAGGATTACGCCTGCCTGGGCAAGACCGTGCGACTGGGGCTGAAGGGCTTTGCCGATGTCGAGCGGATCGCCGGCCGGGTGGCGCTGCGCAATGCCCGGCCGCGGGATTTGTCGTCCCTGCGCGACAGCCTGGCGCGGCTGGAAGGGCTGCGCCAGCCGCTGCCGCTGGAACGGGCGCCGCTGCTGCAGCGGCTGCACGCCGAACTGGCGACGCCGGAGGCGACGCTGGGGCTGTTGCAGGCGGCGATTGCGCCGGAGCCGGCGGCCCAGGTTCGCGATGGCGGCATCATCGCCAGCGGTTTCGACCCGGAGCTGGACGAGTTGCGCGGGCTCAACGACAACTGCGGCGCCTTCCTGGTGGCGATGGAGCAGCGGGAGCGGGAGCGGACGGGCATCAGCAGCCTGAAGGTGGAATACAACAAGGTGCATGGCTTCTACATCGAAGTGACCCATGCCAATACCGACAAGGTGCCGGAGGATTACCGCCGTCGCCAGACGCTGAAAAACGCCGAACGTTACATCACGCCGGAGCTGAAGGCCTTTGAAGACAAGGCGCTGTCGGCGCAGGAGCGGGCGCTGGCCCGGGAAAAGCTGCTGTTCGAGCGGGTGCTGGACCAGTTGCAGCCGGAGGTGGCGCTGCTGCAGCGGATCGCCCGGGCGCTGGCGATGCTGGACCTGCTGGCCGCCTTTGCCGAGACGGCCTTGAGCCGCAACTGGTGCCGGCCGGAATTCAGCGAGGAGCCGGGGCTGCACATCGAGGGCGGCCGGCATCCGGTGGTGGAAGCGGAGATGGCCGGCAGCGGCGAGCCTTTCATCGCCAACGACCTGCGGCTGGCGCCGCAACGGCGGCTGTTGCTGATCACCGGCCCGAACATGGGCGGCAAGAGCACCTACATGCGACAGACGGCGCTGATCGCGCTGCTGGCGCACATCGGCAGTTTCGTCCCGGCCAGCCGGGCGGTGCTGGGGCCGCTGGACCGGATCTTCACCCGGATCGGCGCTTCCGACGATCTGGCGTCCGGCCGCTCCACCTTCATGGTGGAAATGACCGAGGCTGCCTACATCCTGCACCACGCCAGCGCCCACAGTCTGGTGCTGATGGACGAAATCGGCCGTGGCACCTCGACCTTCGACGGCATGGCGCTGGCCTTCGCGATCCTGCGCCACATGATCGAGAAGAACCGCAGCCTGACCCTGTTCGCCAGCCACTATTTCGAGCTGACCCGGCTGACCTACGAATATCCGGAAATGGCCAATGTGCATCTGGGCGCGGTCGAGCACGGCGAGCGGATCGTCTTCCTGCATGCGGTGCAGGACGGCCCGGCCAGCCAGAGCTATGGCATCCAGGTCGCAGCGCTGGCCGGCATCCCCGGCAGCGTGGTCCGCACCGCGAAAAAGCAGCTGCGGGAACTGGAACAGCGGGCGCACATCGACCCGCTGCAACCCGATCTCTTCGCCAGCGGCCCGGCACTGGAAGACGAGCCGCCCCCGGCCCCGCCCCTGGCCGCCACGCCGCACCCGCTGCTCGAACAGCTGGCGGCGCTGGATGTGGACAGCCTCAGCCCGCGGGAAGCCCTGCAAGCCCTTTACGCGCTGAAGGAGCAGCTGTGATGCCGCGGCTGCGCCGGCTGGCGCAGGCCCTGGCCACCTCCGCGCTGCTGGCGCTGCCCGGCCTGGCGACGGCGGAAAGCTGGCAATTCGCCGTGATCGGCGACACGCCCTACAGCGACTACGAACGGCAGCAACTGCCGCTGCTGCTGGCGGCGCTGGAGCAGGAACCGCTGCAGTTCGTTGCCCACGTCGGCGACATCAAGAAAGGCAGCAGCCGCTGCGATGACGCGGTGTTCGCCGACATCCAGCAGCTGTTCAACCGCCAGCGCCATCCCTTCGTGTTCATCCCCGGCGACAACGAATGGACCGACTGCCGCCGGGTGAGCAACGGCAGCTTCGAGCCGCTGGAGCGGCTGGGCAAGCTGCGCAGCCTGTTCTGGACCGACGACTACAGCCTGGGGCAGACCAGGCTAAGGCTGGAACGCCAGCCCGATTACCCGGAGCACAGCCGTTTCCGGATCGGCCCGGCCCTGTTCCTGACGCTGAACATCCCCGGCCCGGACAACAACTACGGGCTGGACGGCCGCGGCGAATTCCAGCAACGCAATCCGGCGCTGCTGCGCTGGATCAGCGAAGGCTTCGCAGCGGCCCGCCGCGACAAACTGCGCGGTCTGGTGCTGCTGCTGCAGGCCGACCCGGATTTCACCCGGATCGGCCTGCAACTGAGCAGCCCCGGCTTTCGCGAGCTGATCGCCCTGCTGCGCCGGGAAACCGCCAGCTTCCCCGGCGAAGTCGTCTTCATCCACGGCGATACCCACTGGATGCGGATCGACCAGCCCCTGAGCGACGACAACCGCAAACCCCTGCCCAACTTCACCCGCGTCGAAACCTACGGTTCCCCCTTCATGGGCTGGATTCGCGGCCAGATCGACAGCGACAACCCCAAACTTTTCCGCTTCGAAGCTAATCCCTGGCCGGCACGCTAGCGGGCAACCCGGCCCCTGAAAAAAACAAAGCCTGCCCCGGCTTTCACCGGCGGCAGGCTTTGTGGTGCCCGGACCCGCTGCTTAGTGGCAGGTCGGCTCGTCGTCGTCGAGGCCGTGGACGTGGCCGTGTTCGACTTCTTCTTCGCTGGCGGGACGGATGGCGACCACGGTGCAGGTGAAGACCAGCGCCATGCCGGCCAGCGGGTGGTTGCCGTCGAGCACCACCTTGTCGTCGGCGATTTCGGTGACGCGGTAGATCAGCAGCTCTTCATCGTCGTCGGAGCCTTCCGGCTGGCCTTCGAACTGCATGCCGACTTCCAGCTCCTTGGGGAAGCCCTTGCGGGGTTCGACCTGGACCAGATCGGCGTCGTATTCGCCGAAGGCTTCGTCCGGCTGCAGCTTGACGACCACGCTTTCGCCGATTGTCTTGCCTTGCAGGGCTTCTTCGATCTTGGGGAACAGGTCGTCGTAACCACCGTGGAGGTAGACGAGTTGTTCACGGCCTTCGTCCACCACGCTGCCATCGGGATCGGTGACGTTGTAATCGAGGGTGACGACGGTGTTCTTGACGACTTGTTGCATGCTCATGAGTCGAGTTCCTTGACCAGGCGCAGCACATCGAGTGCATGGCCCTTGTAGTTGATGTTGTAGAGCGCGTGGCGAACGATGCCGCCGCGATCAATGATGAAAGTGGAACGGGTGACGCCAAACTTGCGGTGACCATCCACTTCCCGCGCCTGCCAGGCGCCGTAGGCCTTGGCAACCCGGGCGTCGCAGTCGGCCAGCAGGCGGATGCCGATGCCTTCGTGGTCACGCAGTGTGGCCAGGGCCAGGCAGTCCGCCCGTCCCACGCCGACAACGGCACAGGCGTGGCGGGCGAAGTCCATGTCGTGATCGGAGAATTCGGTGATTTCCTTGATCCCGCAGGGGCTGGACATCTTGGGGCAGAAGAAAAGGACCAGATTGCTCTGGCCCAGGTAATCGCGAAGT
>JBEBBF010000311.1:0-7989 GCA_041158545.1 Pseudomonadota bacterium
CGGCCCTCCCGGTCATAGAACACGCCGTTGCGGCCGACCATCAGCTGGTCGGAATCGCCCGCGGTGAAGGCGGCGGCGATGGTCATCTTTTCTCCGGCGCGGGCGCAGTCGCAATAGGCGAGGTAGATGCCGGAGAGGCTGGCCAGCGCGGCGTGCTTGCCGGCGTCGAGCACTTTCAGGCAGAGGTCGCAGCTGCGGCCGTCAAGATAGAGGGTGCCAGCCTGGAACACCGCCGGGGCCTTGCCGGTGTAGAAATCGCGGAAGGCGACGAAGTTGTTGGCCAGGGTGCCCAGCTGGCAGCTGAAGCGGACCAGCTTGTCCAGTTCGGCGACGGCAGCGGCTTCCGGGGCCAGCGCGAGGTCGCGGGCGAACAGCGCGTTGAGTTCGTTGCGCAGCTCGCCGCGGAGCAGCGTCTGCAGCCGTTCGGGGCCGAGCGCGGCGACCGGCGTCGCTGGTTGTGCGGCCTGCCAGGCGGCGTAGCCGGCGAGGCTGGCGTTCAGTTGCTGCCATTCCGCATCGCTGAGCTGCTGGCGTTCGCCGAGCAGCGGCGTCACCGTCAATTGCCGGAAGCGGGCCATCGCCGCGGACCAGGCCGGGTTGAGGCCGCTGTCCAGCGGCAGCAGGGCATCGCTGCCCACCTGGGCCAGCGGCAGCGCCGCCAGCGTCGGGTCGGCACTGGTCAGCGCCCTGGCGGCCAGTTGCCGGAATTCCTCTTCGCTGCCATTGAGCAGCGCGCCGGCGCGGGGGGCGAAGGCGGCCAGCCGGCAACGGCTGAAGAAATCCTCGATCTTGGCGCTGACAGCCTGGCAGGCCGCCAGCGCGTCAGCGGTGCCGCCGCCCAGCGGCAGCAGGCTGGATTCGCCGCCCGGCCGGGTATGCCAGTTCAGCCAGTTCCCGGCTTCGGTGAAGAACTGCTCGGCCAGCGCCGGGGTCAGGCCCGGCTGGCCGGAGGGGTCGGCCACCGCGCCGCAGCAGTTCACGATGTCGTCGATCAGGGCCTGCAGCGCCGGGTTGTCGGTGCTGTTGCGGGTGATCTGGCCGTCGCCGTTGAAGGGCAGCGTCGCCTGCATCCCGGCGTAGGCGGCCAGGTCCGTGAGGTCGATGGCGTCGGCCTGTTCCTTGCCCAGCGCCGCCAGCACATGGCGGGCGGCGGCGAGCAGTTGCGCCCCGGCGAGGTGGCCGGTGTGGATCGCCGACAGCGGCAGCGCGCCGATGTCCTGGGCCAGCAGGTCGGGATTGTTCAGCCTTTCGCCGGTCCAGCGCAGCGCGGCGATCAGTTCCGGCGCCCGGACATGGCCGTCCTGATCCTGATCCACCAGCGCCAGGGTCTTGCCGTCGAATTCCAGGCCCTTGGTCGGGCAGGACAGGGCGACCCACAGCTTCTGGTCGAGTTGGTCGAGTTGCAGCAGGTCGTTGCCATGGTCCAGGCGAACCTGGTCAAAGCCGCCGGCCGTGAAGAAACGCCAGAGGGGGGAGGTGTCGGTCATGTTCGGGAGCGCAGTCGGAGAAGGGGAAGCCATCAACAGGAAAAACGGGGAGAGGCTGGAAAAACGCCGGCCACCGCGGGCGGCGTCCGGCGTGTCAGGTGGGCGGTGAGCCGTGCGGCGGCAAACCGCAGCGGGCGCCCCGCCCTGGTGGTCAGGTTCAGATCAGCCCTTTTCGCAACCCAGGGTCTTGCCCTTGGTGAAATAGCTGGTGCCGGCCGGGCACTTCAGGGCTTCGGCGGGCTTGGCGCCGTCCTTGTTGGCCTTGTCCGGGGTGCAGGTGAAGCTGCCGTCCTTGGCAGCCTTGCCCTTCATCGCCCAGCCGGACGGGCAGCCCACCGGTGCGGCGGCAGCAGCGGCGACCGGCGCTGCGGCGGTGACCTGCAGCAGCGTGTCCTTCTTGCCCAGGCAGCCCAGGGCGTTGGCGACGCGGCCGCCGGTGGCGCGGACCTTGTAGGCCTCGCCCGGCTTGTCATAGACGTATTCGAAGACCACCGGGGTCTTGGTGTCGCTGTTGATCGCCAATTGTTTCTTGCTGCTGTCCTTGTCGCCGAATTCCACTTCCAGACCGCAGAGGCCGTCCGGCGCATCACGGAAATCGACGCTGACCTTGACGGTTTCGCCGACCTTGGCCGGGCTGGGGCTGACGCTGATCTTGTCGATGGTCGGGGTGGCCAGTGCCGGCAGCGTGCAGGCGGCGGCGATCAACGCAACGAGGGTTTTTTTCATGGTGTCTCTCCGGGTTGTAGTCATGGTGCGGGGAAAACATGATGCCAGAGGGCGCGCACGGCGGCGCAATGGCTGGCGACTTCATGTTGCGGCACCCGTGCCTTCGGGGTGCCGTTCAAGCGCAGCAGGTGCTGCAGCCTGCGGTATTCCCGGTAGGCGCTGCGCACCGGGTCGGCCAGCTCCAGCGGGATCAGCCCCAGCTCGGCGGCGATGCGCAGCAGCGCGATGTTGCCGAGGTTGCCGGTCAGTTCCGGGTGCTGGTGGGCGTAGCCGAGAATCAGGTACTGGACCAAGAATTCGACGTCGACGATGCCGCCGGGGTTGTGCTTGAGGTCGAACTCGTCCGGGTTGCGGGCGGCGTGGGCGTCGTACATCTTCTGCCGCATCGCCAGCACTTCCTCGCGCAGCGTGTCGAGGTCGCGGGCCTGGCAGAGGATTTCCTGACGGACCGCCTCGAACCGGCGGCCGACTTCCGGGTCGCCGGCGCAGGCGCGGGCGCGGGTCAGCGCCTGGTGTTCCCAGACCCAGGCCTTTTGCAGCAGGTACTGGCGGAAGGAGGCCACCGGGACGGTCAGCAGGCCGGAGGCGCCGTCCGGGCGCAGCCGGAGGTCGGTCTCGAACAGCATGCCGGCCGGGGTCTGGCTGGACAGCCAGGTGGTCAGCCGCTGCGCCAGCCGGGTGTAGATTTCCGGCGCCATCGGGTCGTCGTCGTCGTAGAGGAAAACCAGGTCGAGGTCGGAGACGTAGCCCAGCTCCTTGCCGCCCAGCTTGCCGTAGCCGATCACCGCAAAGCGCGGCTGCTCGCGGTGGCGGTTGCGAATCTTGCCCCAGCACAACTCCAGCGTGCTCTGAACCAGGATGTCGGCCAGCTCGGTCAGGTGGTCGGAGATGCGCTCGATGCTGAGCAGCCCGGCCAGATCCTGCGCCAGCAGCCGAAACACCTGGGCGTGGTGCATTTCCCGCAGGATGTCCATTTCCCGCTCGGTGTCGTTGGCGTGTTCGACCAGATGCCGCTGCAGTTCCTTGCGGAAAGCCTGCCAGTCGGTTGCCACCTCGAACAGTCGCGGGTCCAGCAATTCATCGAGCAGGATGGGGTGGGAGCCCAGGTATTCCGCGGCCCAGGGCGAAGCGGCGAAGATGTCCGCCACTTTCTGCAGCGCCTGCGGGTACTGCTGCAGCAGCGCCAGATAGGCGCCGCGGCGGACGATGTTTTCCAGGAAGGACAGGCAGCGGGCCAGCGTCACGTCCGGGCTCGGGGTCTTGCCCACGGCCTCCAGCAGCCGCGGGCCGATGGCGTCGATCCGGCTGCGGCCGTTGGCGCTCAACTGCTGGTAACGGCTGCAGGCGCGGAACAGTTCCAGCCTTTCCAGCGCCTCCTTCGGCGCCTGGAAATTGAGACTGGCAAACCGCTGCAGGGCTTCGCCGGGGTCTTGCTGGCCCAGCCACAGCGCCGCCAGCGGGTGTTCGCCTTCCTCCGGATCGGAAAACACCGCTTCGAAATGCCGGCTGACGATCTGGCGATGCTGGTCGAGCACTGCGAGCATCGCCGCCCAGTCGGGGAAATCCATAGCGCGGGCGATCTGCAGCCGGTCTTCGCTGCGCTCAGGCAGCATGTGGGTCTGCTTGTCGGCGACGAATTGCAGCCGGTGCTCCAGCCGGCGCAGGAAGACGTAGGCCTCGCGCAGCTCGCTTTCGGTCTCGGCGGGAATCAGCCGCCGTTCACACAGCAGCGCCAGCACGCCCAGCGTCGGCCGCACCTGCAGCGAGGGGTCGCGGCCGCCGCGGATCAGCTGGAACACCTGGGCGATGAATTCGATTTCCCGGATGCCGCCGGGGCCGAGCTTGACGTGGTCGGCCATGTCGCGGCGGGCGACTTCCCGGCGTATCTGCGCGTGCAGGTCGCGCATCGCGTTGATGGTGCCGAAATCCAGATACTTGCGGAACACGAAGGGGCGGGCCACCCGCCGCAGCGCCTCGACCCAGGCCGGCTGCAGGTTGGCGCCGGTGTTCATCACCCGTGCCTTGATCCAGGCGTAACGCTCCCATTCCCGGCCCTGGCTGATGAAGTAGTTTTCCAGCCCGTCCAGCGAGCAGACCAGCGGCCCGGAGTCGCCGTTCGGCCGCAGCCGCATGTCCACCCGGAACACCTGGCCTTCGGCGGTGATGTCGCCCAGCGCCTGGATCAGCCGCTTGCCCAGCCGGTTGAAGAACTCGAAATTGTCCAGGCTGCGGCGGGCGCCGACGGTCTGGCCGTCTTCCGGATAAACGAAGATGTAATCCACGTCCGACGAGACATTCAGCTCCCGGCCGCCCAGCTTGCCCATGCCGATCACCAGCAGCCGCAGCGGCTGCCCGTTGCTGTCCATCGGCTCGCCGAACTGGGCCGCCAGCTGGCGATGGTGGTATTCGAGGGCGAAGTTGGTCGTCGCGTCGGCCAGCACCGTCATGCCTTCGACGATCTCGGCCAGCGGGGCGCCGGCGCCCAGGTCGCGCAGCGCCAGCTGGGCCATGACCCGCTGGCGCACCCGGCGCAGGCCGGCCTTGACCGCCTCGTCGTTGGCGTCGGCCGGAATCTGCTCGCGCAGCAGCCGCTCAAGCAGCGGGGCATCCACCGGCTGTTCCCATTCCGCCGCCAGCGCGGAAACCAGTTCCGGGCGGGGATTCAGCAGGGTGCGCAAATATTGACTGTGATCCAGCGCCGGCAACCAGCGGGGATCGGAGGGGGTAAAAGTGAGATCGGGCATGATGGGAAGTGGGGCGCGGGAGGTTCGCGCTAGAATCCGGGCTTTTGTTCGTAGCGGATTGTAGTGATCGCGCCTCGCCTTTGGCAAAGCTGTGCCGATGTCTGACAAGCGGCCCGGCCCCGCCCCTCTCCCCCCGCCGCCTTGTTCGACTTCAGCCTTGCCGGCCTGCCGCCGCGGTCTCCGGCTGCTGTTGCGCGGGGTGCTGGTCGTTGCGACGGCGCTGTATTTCGCCTTTGTCGCGACGATCCTGATCCTGCGCTATTCGATCCTGCCCAACATCGGGCTGTACCACGACCGGATCGAAAGCCTGGCTGGCGACGCCCTGGGGCTGCCGGTCAAGGTTGGCGAGATTCAGGCCAGCTGGGACGGGCTGGACCCGGCGCTGACGCTGCTCGATGTCCAGCTGGTCGATGCCCAGGGCCGGCCGGCGCTGAACCTGCGCCGGGTCGAAAGCGTGTTTTCCTGGCTGTCGGCGCTGCGGCTGCAGCCCACCTTCGCGCTGCTGGCGGTCGACGGGCCGACCCTGCATCTGCGCCGGGACAAATCCGGCCACATCTTCGTCGCCGGCTTCGGCGCCGAAGGGGAAAGCGACCCGCGGCTGGCGGAATGGGTGCTGCGGCAGCCGCACATCCGCATCCGCGACGCCGCCATCGTCTGGCACGACGAACTCCGCGGCGCGCCGCCGCTGGTGCTCAATGAACTGCAATTCGGCCTCGACAACCGGGGCAAGCTGCACCGTTTCGGCCTGACCGCGGTGCCGCCGGAGCGGCTGGCGGCGCGGCTGGACCTGCGCGGCGAATGGCGCGGCAGCAGCCTGGAAGACCTGGAAAACTGGGCCGGCCAGCTCTACGCCGAGCTGGATTACGCCGACCTCGCCGGCTGGCGCGACTGGATCGATTACCCGGTCAATCTCCCCCGCGGCCGCGGCGCGCTCCGGCTGTGGCTGGAGCGGGACGGCAGCGGCGCCAGCGCCCGCAACAGCCTGACCGCCGACGTGGCGCTGGAGGATGTCCGGCTGCGGCTGGGCGCCGAACTGCCGGAGCTGGACCTCGGCAGCCTGCGCGGCCGCATCGCCGCCCGCCAGGTCGGCAACCAGCGCGATGTGCTGGCCAGCCGGCTGGAGCTATCCACCCGCGACGGCCTGCGGGTGCCGCCCAGCGATTTCACCGTGCATTGGCAACAGAACGACGATGGCCGCCACAGCGGCACGCTGACCGCGGATTACCTCGACCTCGACGTACTGTCCCGGCTGGCGGCCCACCTGCCGCTGGACGCCACGGTCCGGCAACTCCTGGCCCGGCACCAGCCCCGCGGCCGGCTGACCGAATTGCACGGCAACTGGGAAGGGCAGCAGGCCACGGCGGCCGAAGCCGCGGCCGGCGGCGAAAACCGCCTGAATCGTTACAGCCTGCGCAGCCGCTTCGCCGACCTGGGCAGCGCGCCGGTCGGCGGCATCCCCGGTGCCGGCGGTCTGGCCGGGCGGGTCAGCGTCGATGAAAAGGGCGGCTCGCTGCAACTGGACAGCAGCGACGCCTGGCTGGAATTGCCGGCGATCTTCCCGGAATCGCGGGTCGCGCTGAACAAATTGCAGGCCGGCGCCAGCTGGAAACACCAGGCCGGGCAGCTGGAGGTCAAGCTGGAGCGGCTGGATTTCGCCAATGACGATGCGGCCGGTTCCGCCCGCGGCACCTATCGCCACACGGGCGAGGGGCCGGGGGAAATCGACCTCAGCGCCCACCTGAACCGGGCCAACGCCAGCGCCGTCTGGCGCTACATGCCGCGGGTGGTCAATCCCAATGCCCGGAGCTGGCTGCAGCGCGGGCTGGTCAGCGGCACGGCGCCGGAAGCGCACCTGACGCTGAAGGGCGACCTGCGCCACTTCCCCTTCCGCGACAAGCGCCAGGGCCAGTTCCTGGTGACGGTCAAGGCGCGGGACGTGCGGCTGGATTACGCGCCCGGCTGGCCGGTGATCGAGGGCATCGACGGCGAACTGCGTTTCGAAGGGCCGGGGATGAAGATCGACGCCCAGCGCGGCGCGATCCTCGGCGCCCGGCTGCACAACACCAAGGTCGAGATTCCCGATTTCGACGTCCATGACGAAATGCTGCAGGTCGATGGCCAGGCCGCCGGGCCGACCAGCGAGTTCCTGCGCTTCATCGCCCAGTCGCCGATCAGCGCCAAGATCGACCACTTCACCGAGGAAATGCAGGCCACCGGCAACGGCCGGCTGCGTCTCAACCTGCAACTGCCCTTGTCCCGCATCGACGACAGCAAGATTCGCGGCGAGTATTTCTTCGACAACAATCAGGTGGTGTTCCTGCCCGGCCTGCCGCCGTTCAGCCAGGTCAATGGCCGGCTCGATTTCAGCGAGGCGGCGGTGAATGCCAAGGACGTCGCCGGCAATTTCCTGGGGTCGCCGGCCCGGCTGTCGGCGCGCAGCCAGGGTGATCTGGTCGGCATCGTCGCCACCGGCGGCGCCAGCATCCGCGAACTGCGCAAGCTCCACGACCTGCCGGTGTTCAACGCCCTGTCCGGCAGCAGCCCGTGGCGGGCGGAGATTCGCGTCCGCAAGAAGAACGTCGACCTGCAGATCGAATCCAGCCTGCAGGGCATCGCCTCCAGCCTGCCGGAGCCGCTGAACAAGTCCGCGACCCAGGCGCTGCCGCTGCGGCTGGAGCGGATGGCGATGGACTGGCAGCCGGTCCGCGGCGAACCGCGGCCGGTGACGCGGGAACGCTGGCGGGTTCAGCTGGGCAAGGTGCTGGACGGCACGCTGGTGCGGCGGCAGCAGGGCGAGGCCATGCAGTTCGAGCGGGCGGTGCTGGCGGTGGGCGAGCCGGCGCAGCTGCCCGACAAGGGGCTGAACGTGGTGATCAATGTGCCGCGGCTGCCGCTGGAAAGCTGGCGCGACAACCTGCTCGGGCCGGAGCGCGGCCAGGGCGCGGCGGGCGCGGCCGGTTTCGATCCGTCCGGCCTGCCGCCGCCGCTGTTCATCCTGCGCACGCCCTTGCTGGAGGCTTACGGCCGCAGCT
>JBEBBF010000312.1:0-4858 GCA_041158545.1 Pseudomonadota bacterium
CGGATTTTATCCAGTTGTTGCGGCTTTTCCGCAAAAACCGGGGATTTTTTCAAGTTTGCCCGTCGCCGGCCCCGGCGTTGCCGGGAAAGTCCAGCAGGTCGCCACGCATTTCCCCGCCCGGCGGCAGCAGGCCGAGGTGGCGATAGATCGCCGGCGTGGCCACCCGACCGCGCAGGGTCCGCTGCAGGTAGCCCTGCTGGATCAGATAGGGTTCCAGCACGTCCTCGATGGTGTCGCGGGATTCGCCGATGGCCGCGGCCAGGTTATCGACGCCCACCGGGCCGCCGGCGAACTTGTCGATCACCGCCGACAGCAGCTTGCGGTCCATCAGGTCCAGCCCGGCCCGATCCACATCCAGCATCGCCAGCGCCGCGTCGGCGACCGGGAGGTTGATGCGGCCGTCGGCCTTGACCTCGGCGAAGTCGCGGACCCGGCGCAGCAGCCGGTTGGCGATTCGCGGCGTGCCGCGGGAACGGCGGGCGATTTCCAGGGCGCCGGCCGGATCAATCGGCGCGCCGAGCAGCTGGGCGGAGCGGCTGACGATCTGCTGCAGCTCCTCGGCGGTGTAGAACTCCAGCCGGGCGACGATGCCGAAGCGGTCGCGCAGCGGGTTGGTCAGCATGCCGGCGCGGGTGGTGGCGCCGACCAGGGTGAAGGGCGGCAGATCGAGCTTGACCGAGCGGGCGGCGGGGCCTTCGCCGATCATGATGTCGATCTGGAAGTCCTCCAGCGCCGGGTAGAGGATTTCCTCGACCACCGGCGACAACCGGTGGATTTCGTCGATGAACAGCACGTCCTGCGGTTCGAGATTGGTCAGGATCGCCGCCAGATCGCCGGCCCGTTCCAGCACCGGGCCGGAGGTCTGGCGCAGGTTGACGCCCATTTCGTGGGCGACGATGTGCGCCAGCGTCGTCTTGCCCAGCCCCGGCGGGCCGAACAGCAGCACATGGTCGAGGGATTCGCCGCGCTTGCGGCTGGCCTGGATGAAGATTTCCAGCTGTTCGCGGATCTTCTGCTGGCCGGTGTAATCGGCCAGGCGCTTCGGACGCAGCGCCCGCTCCAGGGCTTCTTCCTGGGCGGATTTGCTTTGCGGGGCAATCAGGCGGTCGGCGCTGCCGATCCGGTCGGTTTCAATCACGAACAATCTCCGGACAGGGCTTCGCGGCGGGCCCAGTGCTTGAGCAGGACCAGGCCCAGCGCCAGGAGCGCCGGGCCGAGGAAGATGCCGATGAAGCCGAAAGCCAGCGCGCCGCCGAAGACGCCGAGGGCAATCAGCAGGATGGGCAGGCTGGCGCTACGGCTGATCAGGATGGGCTTCAGGAAGTTGTCGACGCTGCTGATCGCCAGCAGGCCCCACAGCACCATGAAAATCGCCCAGCCGGTTTCCCCCTGGTCGCTCAGCCACCAGGCGGCACCGCCCCACAGCAGCGGCGGGCCAATCGGCACCATCGACAGGAAGAACGTGCCCGCCGCCAGCAGCAGCGGCGCCGGCACCCCGGCGAGCAGGAAGCCGAGCAGCGCGACCATCGCCTGGGCGACCGCGGTGCCGACCAGGCCGATCATCACGCCGGTGACGGTCTGCGCCGCCAGTTGCAGCAGCTCGACCCCCAGGCCCTGGCCAAGACGGCAGGCCAGCCGGGTCAGGGTTTCGGCGATGCGCGGGCCGTCGCGGTAGAGGAAGAAGGCGATGAACACCACCAGCATCAGCTGCAGCACGCCTTCGGCGACCAGCGCCACCAGCTTCAGCCCGAACTGGCGGGCCGGTTCGTAGAGCTGTTCCAGTGCCTTCTGCAATTCGGTCTTGTTGCTGGCCAGCGTGTGCCAGTAGTTATCCAGCGCCTCGCCGAACAGCGGCAGGCCGCGTACCCAGTCGGGCAGATGCGCCGGCAGGCCCTGGCTCAGCGTGCCCCGCAGCCTTTCCACCGCCAGTGCGCCGACATCGGCAACGCTGATCGACAGAAACACCGTCGGCAGCACCGCCAGCAACAACAGCAGCAGCGTCATCAGCGAGGCGGTGAGGCTGGCGCGACCGTTGAGCTTTCTCAGCAGCCGGGCATAAATCGGCCAGGTGGAGATGCAGACCACGGCGGCAAACAGCGAGGCGGCGATGAACGGGGCCAGCACCAGCAGGCCGCCGAGCAGCAGCAACGTCGATACGGCAATCTGGGCAAAGACCTTGTGGCGGTTTTCCATGGCGTCAAAGTTTGGCGAACTGCTTCAACGCCAGGCGGATGCCTTCGGCGGTGGAGATATCGGCGGGGAGATGTTTCAGGGCGGCGGCGGCTTCGCGCTCATTGTAGCCGAGGGCCTGGAGCGCATTGAGGATGTCGGCGTGGTTGTCGGCGACCGGCGGCGCGCTGCCGGCGGGGGCGGAAAGCGCCGCCGGCAGCTTGTCCTTCAGCTCCAGCAGCAGGCGTTCCGCGGTCTTCTTGCCGATGCCAGGCACCTTCACCAGCCGGCCGCTTTCCTGGCGGGCCACGGCCTGGGCCAGGTCGTCCACCGACAGCCCGGATAGCACCGACAGCGCGGTGCGGGCACCGATGCCGGAAATCTTCAACAACTGGCGGAAGGCCAGCCGTTCGTCGGCGGTGAGGAAGCCATAGAGGAAATGTCCGTCCTCGCGCACCGCGAAGTGGGTCAGCAGCGTCACCTTGTCGCCGAGGTTGGGCAGGTTGTAGAAGCTGCTCATCGGCACATCCAGTTCATAGCCGACGCCCTGGACGTCCAGCACGATCTGCGGCGGGTTCTTTTCGACGATGAGGCCGGTCAGGCGTCCAATCATGGCGGGTTCCTCGAAGGGGATGCGGGGGAGTCGGGAAATCAGGGAATCAGGCGGCCGTTGCGCACCCGGTAGCCGGCCAGGCGGCTGGGCAGCGCCAGGCTGGAGAGGCCCTGGCTGCCGTGGGCGTGGCAGATGGCGCAGGCGAGGGCGTCGGCCGCGTCCGGGGACGGCGGGGCCGACAGCGCCAGCAGCCGCATCACCATGTGCTGCACCTGCTCCTTGGCGGCCTTGCCGTGGCCGACCACCGCCTGCTTGATCTGCAGCGCGGTGTATTCGCTGACCGGCAGCTCGCCGGCGACCAGCGCGGTGATGGCCGCACCGCGGGCCTGGCCGAGCAGCAGTGTCGATTGCGGATTGACGTTCACGAAGACGATTTCCACCGCCGCTTCCTGCGGCCGGTAGTGCTGCATCACTTCCTGGACGCCGTGGAACAGGGTTTTCAGCCGCAGCGGCAGGCTGTCGTCGCCCTGGCTGCGGATGCAGCCGCTGGCGACGTAGCTCAGTTGCTGGCCGAGGCGGTCGATGACGCCGAAGCCGGTGCTGCGCAGGCCGGGGTCGATGCCGAGGATGCGGGTCGGCGCGGTCATGCTTGCCGTGCCAGATAGACGCCGGCGACGGCGACAACGAGGCCGAGCACCGCGGTCAGCGTCAGGGTTTCGCCGAATAGCGCCCAGGCCATCAGCGCCGTGGTCGGCGGGGTCAGGTAAAACAGCCGGGCGACATGCACGGCGCCGCCGTGGCGGATCAACAGGTTCAGGAGGCTGATCGCACCGACCGACAGCACCAGCACCAGCCAGCCCAGCGCAAACAGGAATTCGCCCTGCCAGTCGATCCGGAATGGCTCGAACCACAGCACGGCCAGCCCGGTCAGCAGCGCCGTCGGCAGGAATTGCAGCACCGCGCCGCTGCGCAGGTCGAACTGCGGGCAGAATCGTTTCTGGTAGAGGGTGCCGGCGGTGATGCCGAGCAGGGCGATCAGCGCCGGCAGCAGGCTGTCCCACAGCGGCGTGGCGTGCCCCAGCCGCTGGCTGACGACCAGCGCGACGCCGCAGAAGCCCAGCCCGAGCCCCAGCCACTGGCGACGGCGCACCGTTTCGCCGAGCAGGCTGCCGGCCAGCAGCGCGGTCAGCAGGGGTTGCATCCCGACCACCAGCGCGGTGAGTCCGGCGGGCAGGCCGCGGGAAATCGCCTCGAAGACGCCGCCGAGGTAGAGGCCATGGACCAGGATGCCGGAGACGCCGATGTGCAGCCATTGCCGGGGCTGCGCCGGCCAGGGCGCCCGGCTGAGGCCGGCCAGCAGCCCCATCAGCGCGATCACCAGCAGGTAGCGCACCAGCAGGAAGGACAGGGGCGCGGCGTAGGGCAGGCCGAACTTGGCACCGATGAAACCGGTGCTCCAGAGCAGGACGAAGAGGATGGGGTAGAGGGTCTGGGGCATGAAAAAAGGCGGCGCGGACGCCGCCTTGGCCAGGGTGGCGGGGACTTAGTCCTCGATCACCGCCGAGCTGTAGATTTCCTGGACGTCGTCCAGACTTTCGAGGACGTCGAGCAGCTTTTGCATCCGCACGCCGTCGTCGCCGGACAGCGGCGTCTCGTTCTGGGCCTTCATCGTGACTTCGCCGAATTCGGACTTGAAGCCGGCGGCTTCCAAGGCTTCCTTGATGTTGAGGTATTCGGTGGGGCTGGTGGTGACTTCGATGGAGCCGTCGTCGTTGCTGGCGACGTCGTCGGCGCCGGCTTCAATCGCGGCGTCCATCAGGGCCGCTTCGTCGGTGCCGGGGGCGAAGAACAGGATGCCGCAGTGGGTGAACTGGAAGGCAACGCAGCCGTCGGTGCCCATGTTGCCGCCGTATTTGGAGAAGGCGTGGCGGACTTCGGCGACGGTGCGGGTCTTGTTGTCGGTCAGGCAATCGACCATCACCGCAGCACCGCCGATGCCGTAGCCTTCGTAGCGAATCTCGACGTAATCGACGCCTTCGAGTTCGCCGGTGCCCTTCTTGATCGCGGTGTCGATCTTGTCCTTGGGCATGTTCTGCGCCTTGGCCTTGTCGACGGCGACGCGCAGGCGGGGGTTGA
>JBEBBF010000313.1:0-3712 GCA_041158545.1 Pseudomonadota bacterium
CGCCCTGGGGCAGCGGCGCACCGCGCACTTCCAGGATCAGGCCATTGGGCCGCCGCCGCTCGAAGGCGTGGGGCTGCGGGTTGTGCAAGCGCTGCATCGCCTGCGCCACCAGCGCATCCGGATCGCCGGGGCCGTATTCACCGCGGCGGGCGTTGAAGCGGAACAGGGCTTCCATCGGCGGCGCCGGCTCGGCAAACAGATGGTCCGGCAGGTCCAGAAGGCGCCGGAATTCCCGGTTGTGGGCGACGATGTGGAACTGGTCATCCATCAGCGTGACGCCGCCGGGGATGTTTTCGATCAGCGTGTGCAGCGTGTCGTACTGCTGCTTGAGGCTGGATTGCGCCAGCTTGTTGTCGGTGATGTCGGTGTAAGTCGCGATGAAACCGACCACGCGCTGGTTCATGTGCAGGGGCTTGCCCTCGACCAGATGGGTGCGGCCATTGGGCTTGGTGCGCTCGAAACGGTGGCTCTGGAAGGCCAGCGCCCGGCTGGTCAGCGCCGCGACGTAAAGCTCCGGCTCGCCCGGACCGTACTCGCCGCGCATCGCCGGGATCCGGATCAGTTCCTGGAAGGAGATGCCGCGCCAGACCGACTCGGGCGGCAGCCCCAGAACCTCGACAAAGCCGGCGTTCCATAACTGCAGCTTGAGGTTTTCATCAAAGACGCTGATGCCCTGGGGCATGTTGGCCATCACCGCTTCGAGGTAGGCCGCCTGCCGGCTGTGGCGTTTTTCCGCCTCCTGAATCTCGGTGATGTCCTGGGTGGCGCCGCCAATCCGCTCCGGCCAGCCGGCCGCATCGCAAAAAACCTGGCAGAAATTGCGGAAGTGGCGAATCTGGCCATCCGCCAGCCGCGCCCGGAAATCCAGCTCGTAGGCGGTTTCCTCGCCCTTTTCCCGGCTCAGCGCCGCCGCCAGCCGCGCCTTGTCGTCGTGCATCACCAGCCCGAGCAGCAATTCCGTCGTGGGCTTGCGCGATTGGGGTTCAAAACCGAACAGCCGGTAACACTCGTCGGACCACCACCATTCCCCGGTGCGCAGGTTCTGCTCCCAACTGCCGATCCGGCCAATGCGCTGGGCCTCCAGCAGGAGGCCCAGATGGGTATCGTCAGTGGTTGGACGTGGCATGTGTACTCGGCGGGCGCCTGCGGAAAGCTCGCCCATTCCCCTGATTTATTTGCCGCAGATCATAACTCAGAGCCGTGCAAGCCGGACGACATCCCTGCCGAATCCGGCCATTCCGCCCGCCAACTCAGCGCCACTTAATCGAACATCCAATCGAAGCCACTTGCTCCGCCGGCCCCTGGCCGGTGGTTGCGATCTGGCGCAGGGCTTCGAAGAGTTCCCGGCGGGCGTCGGCCGGGCCGGGCTGGCGGCCGGAGGCGTCGAGGCGGCCGCGGTATTGCAGTTCCAGCGCCGCGTTGAAGCCAAAGAAATCGGGGGTACAGACCGCGCCGTATTCCCGCGCCACCGCCTGGGTTTCGTCGTAGAGGTAGGGAAACGGGAAGTCCAGCTGTTCCGCCCAGCGGCGCATGTGGGGAAAACTGTCGTCGGGATAGGCGGCGGTGTCATTGCTCATGATCGCCGCGCAGCCGATGCCCAGGGCCTGCAGTTCCCGGCAATCCCGGATCAGGCGGTCGATCACCGCCTTGACGTAGGGGCAGTGGTTGCAGATGAACATCAGCAGCAGCCCCCGGGGACCGGCCAACTGCTGCAGCGTATAGGCCCGACCATCGGTCGCCGGCAGGCTGAAATCGCGGGCTTTCCAGCCGAAATCACACACGGGGGGATTGAGGGCGGCCATATCGTCGTCGGGAAGAAAAGTGGGGAACCTATAATAACAGCCATGAATACGCCCCGTTTTTACTGCCCCCAGCCGCTGGCGCCCGGCGCCCGCTTCGAATTACCCCCGGAAGTGGCCCGCCACGCGGTGCGGGTGCTGCGCCTGCCGCCCGGTGCCGAGTTGACGCTGTTCGACGGACGCGGCGGCGAATATCCGGCGACGCTGGAGCGGGTGGACAAGGATCACGCCAGCGTGCACATCGGCCCCTGGCGCGACATCGAACGGGAATCGCCGCTGCAATTGACGCTGCTGCAGGCGGTGCAGGCGGCGGACAAGATGGATTTCACCGTGCAGAAAGCCGTCGAACTGGGCGTCGCGGCCATCGTGCCGCTGACCAGCCGCCGCAGCGTGGTGCGGCTGGACGGCGAGCGGGCGGTGAAGCGGGTCGCCCACTGGCAGGGCATCGCCGCCGCGGCCTGCGAGCAATGCGGGCGCAACCGGATTCCGATGGTGGCGCCGCTGGAACCGCTGCTGCATGGGCTCTCCCGCCCGGCCGTTCCCGGCCGGCTGCGGCTGATGCTGGCACCGGGCGCGGCCCGGCATCTGGCCGACCTGCCCGCCGGCCAGGACATCGAATTGCTGATCGGCGCCGAAGGCGGCCTGGACCCGGAGGAAATCACCGCCGCGGCCCAGTGCGGCTTTGTCCCGGTCAAGCTGGGACCGCGCATCCTGCGCACCGAAACCGCCGGCCTCGCCGCGCTGGCGGCGCTCCAGGCCCTGCGCGGCGACTGGGGAGGCTGAACCATGTTTGAAGCCGCAGAACTGGGTCACAAGATCGACAAGGCGACGTTCAAGGAAGAAGTGCCGAAACTGCGGGCGGCGTTGCTCGACGCCCAGTTCGAGCTGCGGGAGCAGCCGCGCTTTCCGGTGATCATCCTGATCAGCGGGGTCGATGGCGCCGGCAAGGGCGAGACGATCAACCTGCTTTACGAATGGATGGACCCGCGCTACCTGTCCACCCAGGCCTTCACCGCCCCCAGCGACGAGGAAAGGGAGCGGCCGACGATGTGGCGCTTCTGGCGGGCGCTGCCGCCGAAGGGCCGGATCGGCATCTTCGCCGGCTCCTGGTACTCCGCCCCGATCCACGACCGGATCGCCGGCCAGCTCAGCCAGGCCGACCTCGACCAGCACATGGAGCAGATCAACCGCTTCGAGGCGATGCTGGTGAATGAAGGCGCGCTGGTGCTGAAATTCTGGTTCCACCTGTCCCGCGACGCGCAAAAACAGCGGCTGAAGGCGCTGGAGAAAGACCCGCGTACCGCCTGGCGGGTGACGCGGGACAGCTGGGAACGGCTGAAAACCTACGATCAGCTGCAGGACGCCGCCGGGCATGTGCTGCGGATCACCAACACGCCCTGGGCGCCGTGGATCGTCGTCGAAGGCACGGACGACCGCTATCGCTCGCTGACCGTCGGCAAGGTGCTGCTGGAGGCGCTGAGCCACCGGCTGGCCGACCCGCAGGCCGCGCCCCGGATTCCGGTCTCGCCGCCGCTGCACCGCTGCCTCGACCATCGCGACGTGCTGTCGGCGCTAGACCTGACGCAAAAGCTGGAGAAAAAGGCCTACAGCGACCAGCTGGCCCACTGGCAGGGCAAGCTGTCGGAGCTGGTCCGGCGACCGAAATTCGCGCAGCGCTCGGTGATTCTGGCCTTCGAAGGTTCGGACGCCGCCGGCAAGGGCGGCAGCATCCGGCGTATCACCGCGGCGCTGGACGCCCGCGGCTTCCAGATCGTGCCGGTCGCGGCGCCGACCGAGGAGGAGCGGGCGCATCCCTATCTGTGGCGTTTCTGGCGGCACATGCCGCGGCTCGGCCGGGTCAGCATCTTTGATCGTTCCTGGTACGGCCGGGTGCTGGTGGAGCGGGTCGAGGG
>JBEBBF010000314.1:0-3347 GCA_041158545.1 Pseudomonadota bacterium
CAAATGCCTGAAACAGCTGCGCGCCGAAGGCCTGCACCACGGCCTGCTGCCGCTGCTGGACGTGATCCTCGAACAACCGATGGGCGAACGCTTCGTGATGCTGGCGCTGGGCCAGACCGACGAGCGCGTGCGTCTGGGCAAGCCGGTCTCCCCCGGCTTCCTGTTCGCGACGCTGCTGTGGCACGAAGTGCTGGCCAGCTGGGAAAAGCGCAAGGCCGACGGCGAGCTGCCGATCCCGGCGCTGTATATCGCGATGGACGCGGTGCTGGACACCCAGGCGGAGAAGCTGGCGATCACCCGCCGCATTGCCGGCGACATCAAGGAAATCTGGGCGCTGCAGCCGCGTTTCGAGCAACGCCACGGCAAGCGCCCCTTCGGCCTGCTCGAACACCCCCGCTTCCGCGCCGCCTACGACTTCCTGCTGCTGCGCGCCGAAGCCAGCGAAGTGCCGCTGGAGCTGGGCGAATGGTGGACCCGGTTCCAGCACGCCGACGGCAGCGAGCGCAACGACATGCTGCTGCCGGACAACAAGCCCGGCGCCGGCCGCAAACGCCGTCGCCGCCGGCGCAAGCCCGGTGAAGCGGGCGGCAGCGACGCCGCTGACGCCGCCGCCGACTGACTCCCCCTGTCGTGACCCTCGCCTACATCGCCCTCGGCGCCAACCTCGCCGACCCGGCGGCGCAAGTCCGCGCCGCGCTGGCCGAGCTGGACCGCCTGCCGGAAACCCGGCTGCGGGCCGCCTCCTCGCTCTATTGCACCGCCCCGGTCGGTTACGCCGACCAGCCGGAATTCATCAACGCCGTCGCCGCGGTGGAAACCCGGCTCACGCCGCTGGCGCTGCTCGACGCCCTGCTGGCGCTGGAACAGCGCTGCGGCCGGGTCCGCGGCGCCGAGCGCAACGGCCCGCGGACGCTGGACCTCGACCTGCTGCTGTACGGCGACACGGTGCTGGACAGCCCGGCGCTGACCCTGCCCCACCCGCGGCTGCACCTGCGCGCCTTCGTGCTGGTGCCGCTGGCGGAAATCGCCCCGGACCTGGCGCTGCCCGGCCGCGGCACGGTCGCCGCCTGGCTGCCGGCGGTGGCCAACCAGGGCATCCGCCGCCTCGCTGCCGCCTGAACCATGTTCCAGGGCATACCGGTGTTCTGGCAGAGCGTCACGCTGCTGGCCCTCTCCAACGTGTTCATGACCTTCGCCTGGTACGCCCACCTGAAGCATCTGAACGAGCGCCCATGGTGGTTTGCCGCGCTGTTTTCCTGGGGAATCGCGCTGTTCGAGTACCTGATCCAGGTGCCGGCCAACCGGATCGGCCACACCGAACTGAACCTGGCCCAACTCAAGATCCTGCAGGAAGTCATCGCGCTGACGGTGTTTGTCCCCTTTGTGGTTTTCTACATGGGGCAGCCGCTCAAGCTTGACTACCTGTGGGCGGCGCTGTGTATCCTTGGCGCCGTTTATTTCATTTTCCGCTCCTGACCGATGTCCGCCCAAAGCCAGACCCGCCGTAACAGCCTCGCCGATCTCACCAAGATGCGCGCCAACGGCGACAAGATCGCCATGTTCACCTGCTACGACGCCAGCTTTGCCCGTCTGCTCGACGGCGCCGGCGCCGACACCCTGCTGGTGGGCGACTCCCTGGGCATGGTGATCCAGGGCCACGACTCGACGCTGCCGGTAACCAACGCCGACATCGCCTACCACATCGCCGCGGTCAAGCGCGGCTGCGACCGCCCCTTCCTGATCGCCGACATGCCCTTCGGCAGCTATCAGGAATCGCCGGAACAGGCCTTCCGCAACGCCGCGCAGCTGATGGCCGCCGGCGCCCAGATGGTCAAGCTGGAAGGCGGCCGGGAAATGGCGCCGACCATCGCCTTCCTGACCCAGCGCGGCATCCCGGTCTGCGCCCACATCGGCCTGACCCCGCAATCCGTCCATGCCCTCGGCGGCTACAAGGTCCAGGGCCGGGGCGAGGAAGCCGCCGCCCGGCTGCTGGCGGACGCCCAGGCGCTGCAGGAAGCCGGCGCGACGATGATGGTGCTGGAAGCGATTCCGGCGCCCCTCGCCGCCCGCATCACTGCCGCGGTGACGCTGATCACCATCGGCATCGGCGCCGGCGTCGATTGCTCCGGCCAGGTGCTGGTGCTGCACGACATGCTCGACGTGCCGCCGGGCAAGAAAGCCAAATTCGTCCGCAACTTCATGCAGGGCGCCGGCAGCATCGCCGAAGCCATCCAGAACGCCGTCGCCGCGATCCGCGACGGCAGCTACCCCGCCCCCGAACACACTTACGCCGCCTGATCATGCAGATTCATTCCGCCGTCGCCGACCTCCGCCAGGCCCTGGCCGGCCGTGGCCGCATCGTTTTCGTCCCGACCATGGGCAATCTGCACGCCGGCCACATCGCGCTGATGCAGCAGGCCCGCGCCCACGGCGACACCGTCGTCGCCAGCATCTTCGTCAATCGCCTGCAATTCGGCCCCAGCGAGGATTTCGACAAATACCCGCGGACCTTCGCCGCCGACTGCGAAAAGCTGCAGGACGCCGGCGTGGACCTGCTGTTCGCCCCGACCGAAACCGACCTCTACCCGGAACCGCAGCACTATTTGGTCGATCCGCCGGAAATCCAGCACCTGCTGGAAGGGGAATTCCGCCCCGGCCACTTCCGCGGCGTCGCCACCGTGGTGCTGAAGCTGTTCAACATCGTCCAGCCCCAGGTCGCGCTGTTCGGCAAGAAGGACTACCAGCAGCTGATGGTCTTGCGCAACATGGGCCGGCAACTGGCGCTGCCGATTGAAATCCTCGGCGGCGACACCGTCCGCGCCGAAGACGGCCTGGCCCTCTCCTCCCGCAACGGCTACCTCAGCCCGGCGGAACGGGCCGAAGCCCCGCGGCTGTACCGGGAACTGCGCCGGCTGCAAGCCGAACTGCGCGCCGGCAACCGGGACTACACCGCGCTGGAAGCCGCCGCCAAAGCCGAACTCGACGGCCACGGCTGGAAAACCGACTATGTTGCAATTCGGCAACAATCCGACCTGCTGCCCCCGCAAAGCGGCGATTCCCCGCTGGTCATTGTCGCCGCCAGCCGCCTCGGCAACACCCGCCTGATCGACAATATCGAGGTTTAACAAGCACTTAGATGCTCATTCCTCAAGCCTTATTTCAGCGTTGACAGGTGTAATTTTGCCGTTACAATGCGCTTCCCCAACGAATTCACCCACAGGTGACGCCATGCAGAGAACGATGTTGAAGTCCAAGTTGCACCGTGTGACCGCGACGCATTCCGAGCTTCATTACGAAGGCTCCTGCGCCATCGATGAAGACCTGCTGGACGCAGCCAACATCAAGGA
>JBEBBF010000315.1:0-12414 GCA_041158545.1 Pseudomonadota bacterium
CGTTGAACGCGCTGCGCACCTGTTCCTGCAGCAGCAAGCGGTGGATCGGCTTGCCGATGACTTCATGGCTCAGCCAGCCGAACATCGCCTCGGCGCGGCGGTTCCAGTCGGTGATCCGGCCTTCCCGGTTCCACAGGATCACCGCCAGCGGCGAATGGGCGTAAAGGCCGCGGTAGCGAATCTGGCTGTCGAGGGCGGCGGCTTCGACCTGCTTGAATTCGCTGATGTCTTTGAAGGTCAGCAACATGTCGCCGTTGGCCAGGGGTTGGCCGTCGACCTGGAACCAGTGCCAGATGCCGCTGCTGTGGCGGATGCGCAGGCGCAGCGCGCTGACGAGATCCCGCTGTTCCAGCCGGGCGAGGAACAGCGGCCGGTCCTGGGGATGCAGATGCTCCACCGCCTGTTCCAGCGGCAGGTCGCGGGCGATTTCGCCCAGCCCCAGCTGGCGGTTGAACACCGCGGAGACATGCACGTCCCGGCCGCTGGCCGGGCATTGCCAGAGTCCGATCCCGGCCAGCGCGAGCGCCGCCGCCAGGGTGTCTGGATCGGTGGTGGCGGGATTCATCCGGGACTCGCGGGCGGCTTAGAACAGCTCGATGTCGTCGCCCTTGTTCTTCATCTGCGTCATGTATTGCTCGATGGCTTCGAGCACCGGCATGCCGCTCATCACCGCCTCGAACATGGCGACTTCGTCCAGGGTCGAGTACTTGCTCTTGATGCCCTGCTGCAGTTCCACCCACTCCTGCGGGTTGAACAGCCGGCTCTTGTCATTGACCAGATCGCCGAGGTTGCCGAGGCTGTGGCAGACATGGGACAGGCGCTGGACCAGCTTGTCGTAGAACTGGAAGGCGATGATGGCCTGATGCACCATCCCGCTGACCTGTTCGACGGTGCCGTTGAGATTTTGCCGGACCGCTTCGGTATCCGGCGTGGCGGGCAGGGCGTGTGCGGTTTCGGAAATCATCCGCATGTAGCCGGCCATCGAGGTGAAGGTGTCGGTCAGCACTTCGACGGATGAATTGCTGTCGCGCATTGCAGCTTCGATCTGGGCGGCAGCCAATTCCAGCATCAGCACGGTTTCCCGGACTTGGCTCCAGTCGAGGTCGGGGGAATGGGCGCGGGTACCGCGAGTTGTATTGGTATTGTCCATGGCGGTCTCTTGGGCGAGGGTCCGGCAACTATAAACACCTTACCGGACCTTGACCAGCTAACTGGTCATGCCCGAGCGGCTTTCGCCGAGCCAGGCGCTGCGCAGGGCCAGTGCCCTTTCCCCGGCCCGTTTCGCCGGGCGTAGCCGGGCCAGGTCGGCCGCGGCGGCGCCGGGTTTCAGCCAGGTTTGCTGGAGCACGCCGCGGCGGAAGTAATGCAGCTCGACCAGATCGCCGGCCTGGATGCGCGCCAGCATCCGGGCGAGATTGCCGGCGGTCAGCCGCAGACCGTTCCAGGCCAGCAGCAGGTCACCGGCGGCCAGCCCGGCCTTTTCTGCCGGGCTGTCGTTCAGCACATGGCTCAGCTTGATCAGCCCGTTTTCCTCGCCGTGCTTCCAGCCCAGCCACAGCGGCGGCTTGCCGGTTTCCCACGTCAGCTCGACGGCGAACTGACGCAGCAGCGCCGCATCGACCGGGTCGCCCAGGCCATGCACGGTGTCGTCCAGCCAGCTGGCGATGCCCTTGCCGGCCAGCTGGCGCAGCCTTGCCAGCAGACTTTCGCTGCTGATGCCGGCGCCGGTTTTCAGGTAGTCCTGCCACAGGGCCTGCATCAGCTGGTCGAGGCTGTGGCCGGGTTTGCCGCTGCGCAGCTTGAGATCCAGCGCCAGCGCGATCAGCGCGCCCTTGAGGTAATAGCTGACCACGCAGTTCGGCGTGTTTTCGTCCGGGCGGTAATACTTGCTCCAGGCGAAAAACGAGGAGTCGGCGACGCTCTGCCGCCGCCGGCCGGGATTGCGCGCCAGGTCGCTGAGGGATTTGCCCAGCAGTTCCAGGTAGCGCTCGCGGTCGATCAGGCCGCAGCGGACCAGGGTCAGGTCGTCGTAATACGAGGTGAAGCCCTCGAAGGCCCACAGCAGCTCGGTGTAGTTCTCCCGCTGCAGGTCGGCGTGGCGGAAGACTTCCGGATGGATGCGCTTGACGTTCCAGCTGTGGAAATACTCGTGGCTGCACAGTCCCAGCAGTTTCAGGTAGGCCTCGTCCGGCTGCTCCGGGGTCAGCGGATGCGGCAGGTCGTCCCGGTTGCACAGCAGCGCCGTCGAAGCGCGGTGTTCCAGGCCGCCGTAACCGTCCTCGACCCCGTGGATCAGGAAGAGGTAATGCGGCATCGGCGCCGGTTCGCCGAACAGCTGAATCTGCCAGCGGCAGATTTTTTCCAGGTCATGACACAGCCGGTCGAGATCGACGCCGGCGCTGGCGTGGCCGCTGACGACGACCCGGTGCGGCACGTCGCAGGCGCTGAATGTCGCCTCGGCGAAGCAGCCCATTTCCACCGGATGGTCGATCAGCTCCCGGTAGTCCGCGGCCTGGTAAAGGCCGAAACCCTGGGCATCGACTTCGACTGGCTGCATCGCCGTCGCCAGCCGCCAGTCGCTATCCGGCGGCGGGCTGAGGCTCAGGCTGCAGGCTTCGTCCAGCCGCCCTTGCGGGTAGAGGAACAGGCTGGTGCCGTTGAAGAAGGCGCGTTTCGTGTCGAGGTAACAGGCGCGCACCGAAGGATCGAAGCCATAGACCTGATAAATCAGCTGCAGCGATTGCCCCGGCGGCAGTGGCGCGCAGCGCCAGCTGTGCTTGTCGATCTTCTCCAGCGCCACGCTGCGCCCGGCACTTTCGGCGCGCAGGCTGACGATGTGGCGGGCGAAGTCGCGGATAAGATAGCTGCCGGGTATCCAGGCGGGCAGCAGCCAGACCTGGCCGGCCGGGTCCGGATCGTTCAGCTTGCACCGGACTTCGAACAGATGGGTTTCCGGCCGGGTCAGGGTGACGCAATAGGCGAGGGAGGTCATGGTGAGGACGGCAAAGGTCGGGATGGCGGCGATTGTAGCCCTGGGCGTCAGGCTTGCCGTGGCGGCGCCGGAAATCGCCGTCGATGTCGGGCACGGCCTGATCGATGGCGGCGCGGTCAGCGCCCGCGGCCGCAACGAGTTCGACTTCAATCGCGATCTGGCCGAGCAGGTGCAGGGTGCGCTGCTGGCGCGGGGCTTCCGGGTGCGACCGGTGAATTTCGACGGCGCGATCCGCGAGCTGACCGAGCGGCCGCGGGCGGCGGCCGGTGCGGATTTCTTCATCGCGATCCACCACGATTCGGTGCAGGCCCACTGGCTGCAGCCCTGGGTCTGGCAAGGGGAAAACCGCGATTACAGCGACCGTTATCAGGGCTTCTCGCTATTTGTCTCCCGCCTGAGTCCGGACCTGGACTACAGCCTGCGCTGTGCGTCGATACTCGGGGCCAGCCTGCGCCTCGCCGGATTTGTTCCGGCTGATCATCACGCCGACCCTTACCCCGGCAACACCCGCAGCTGGGCGGACCGGGACAACGGCGTCTATTTCTACGACCGGCTGGTGGTGCTGTACCGCACGACCTTGCCGGCGGTGCTGTTCGAGGCCGGGGTGATCAAGCATAGGGACGAGGAACTGGCGCTGCGCGACCCGCAGCGGCAGGCGCGGATGGCGGACGCGCTGGGAATGGGCTTGCAGGCTTGCCTGGGACTGGCGCGCAAACCGGCGGTTGCCGGCGACGATGCCGCGCCGGCGGCGCGGTGAGCCTTACAGGAACACCGGCTCCGGCTGCAGTTCCACGTGAAACTTTTCCCGGACATCGGCCCGGACGGCGTCGGTCAGACGCTGCACATCGGCACCGCTGGCGCCGCCATGATTGACCAGCACCAGCGCCTGTTTTTCGTACATCCCCACCGGGCCGAGCTGGCGGCCTTTCCAGCCGGCCTGTTCGATCAGCCAGCCGGCAGCCAGCTTCACCTGGCCGTCGGCCTGGGGGTAGGCCGGTAACGTGGGGAACTGCGCTTTCAGCCCGGCGGCGTGGTCGGCGCTGACCACCGGGTTCTGGAAGAAGCTGCCGGCGTTGGCCAGCACCTGGGGGTCAGGCAGTTTACGGCGGCGAATCGCGCAGACCGCCGCCGCGATCTGGCGGGCATCCGGCGCGGCGAGCGTTGCGACTTCCCGCGCCAGTTCGGCGTAACTCAACCGGGCCTGCCAGGGGCAGGGCAGCCGGAAAATCACCCGGACGATGGCCCAGCGTCCCGGCTCCTGCTTGAAGCGGCTATGGCGGTAGGCGAATTCGCAGGCGGCAGCGGGGAGCTGGATGACCTCGCCGCGCTGGAAATCAAAGGCCTCGACGGCGGCGATCCGCTCGCCGACTTCCAGCCCGTAGGCGCCGATGTTCTGGACCGGCGCGGCGCCGACGGTGCCGGGAATCAGCGCCAGGTTTTCCAGACCGGGGCAGCCCTGCTCCAGGCTCCAGCCGACGAAGTCATGCCAGTTTTCGCCCGCGCCCGCGGCCAGATAGACCGCCGTGTCGTCGCGACCGAGGACTTCACGACCGGGAATCGCCATCTGCAGCACCAGGCCGGGATAGTCGCCGCGCAGCACCAGATTGCTGCCGCCACCAAGGACGAAGCGTGCCGGTGCCGGCGGCAGCAGGTTCAATTGCGCCGGGCTGACGATGCGCAGGAACTGCGCTGCCCGGCCGGGCAGCGCCAGGGTGTTCAGCGCCTGCAGCGGGACGTCCCGCTGCAGGCCGGGCTGCTCGCTGCCCGGTGCTGCGCTCACAGCAGCGGTGCCAGCCAGCGTTCCGCTTCCGCCAGCGTGAAGCCGCGGCGGCCCGCCCAGTCTTCCAGCTGGTCGCGGCCGATCTTGGGAATCGCGAAGTAGGCGGCGTCGGGATGGGCGAGGAAGAAGCCGGCAACGGAGGCAGCCGGGCTCATCGCGCAGGACTCGGTCAGCTGCATGCCCAGGTTGGCTTCGGCGTTGAGCAGGCGGAACAGGGTCTGCTTGCCGGTGTGGTCCGGGCAGGCCGGGTAGCCGGGCGCCGGGCGGATGCCCCGGTAGGCTTCGTCGATCAGCTGTTCCGGGGTCAGGGTTTCTTCAGCGGCGTAGCCCCACAGGGACTGGCGCACCAGCAGATGCAGGAATTCCGCCGCGGCTTCCGCCAGCCGGTCGGCCAGGGACTTCAGCAGGATGGCCGAGTAATCGTCGTTGGCGGCCTCGAATTCCGCGACCTTGGCGTCGATGCCCAGACCGGCGGTGACGGCGAAGGCGCCGGCCCAATCCACGACATCCTGCTGGCGACCGGCGACCAGATCGGCCAGCGCCTGGTTGTAGCGGCCGGTCGGCTGCTTCTGCTGCTGACGCAGCCCGACCCAGCGGCCCAGCTCGTCCTGCCGGTTTTCGTCGCGGAAGAAGATGATGTCTTCCTTGTCGGCGGCGGCGGGCCACAGGCCGACCACGGCCTTGGCCTGCAGCCAGTTTTCATTGACGATCTTCGCCAGCATGCCCTGGGCGTCGGCGAACAACTGGCGGGCGGATTCGCCGACCTTCTCGTTGTTGAGAATCGCCGGGTAGCGGCCGGCCAGATCCCAGCTCTGGAAGAACGGGGTCCAGTCGATGAAGTCGACCAGCTTGGGCAGGTCGAGATGCAGCACATGCAGACCGGGGTGGCGCGGTGCGTTCGGGATGTAGTTGGCGGGCCAGGGGCGGCGGTTGGCGCGGGCTTCGTCCAGCGTCACGAAGGTCGGCCCCTTGCGGCCGGCGTGTTCGGCGCGGACGGTTTCGTACTCGGCGGCGATTTCGGCGATGTAGCCGGCCCGCTGCTCGGTGGAGAGCAGCTTGGTGGCGACGCCGACGGCGCGGGAGGCGTCCGGCACGTAAACCACCGGGCTGTCGGTGTTGGTGGCGATCTTGATCGCGGTATGGGCGCGGCTGGTGGTGGCGCCGCCGATCAGCAAGGGCTGCTTGAGGCCCAGACGCTGCATTTCTGCGGCGACGTGGGCCATTTCTTCCAGCGACGGCGTGATCAGCCCGGACAGGCCGATGATGTCGACGCGATGCTCCAGCGCCGCCTTCAGGATGTTGTCGCAGGAGACCATGACGCCCAGGTCGACGACGTCGTAGCCGTTACAGCCGAGCACGACGCCGACGATGTTCTTGCCGATGTCGTGCACGTCGCCCTTGACCGTGGCCATCAGGATCTTGCCCTTGCTGCCCAGGCCGGTGCGGGTCTTTTCCGCTTCGATGAAGGGCAGCAGATGCGCGACGGCCTGCTTCATCACCCGGGCGGACTTGACCACCTGCGGCAGGAACATCTTGCCGGCGCCGAACAGGTCGCCAACGTGGTTCATGCCGGCCATCAGCGGCCCTTCGATGACGGCGAGCGGCGGCTTGCCTTCGCTTTCCAGCTTGGCGCGCACTTCCTCGGTGTCGGCGACGACGAAATCGGTGATGCCCTTGATCAGCGCGTGCTCCAGCCGCTTTTCGACCGGCTGTTCGCGCCAGGAGAGGTCGGGACCGGCGTCCTTGGCCTTGCCTTCCTTGACGGTCTGGGCGAACTCGACCAGCGCGTCGCCGGCGCCGGGGTTCCTGTTCAAAACCACGTCCTCGACCTTGTCGCGCAGCGTCGGTTCCAGATCGTCGTACACGCCCAGCATGCCGGCGTTGACGATGCCCATGGTCATGCCGTTCCTGATCGCGTGGTACAGGAAGACGGTGTGGATGGCTTCGCGCACCGGGTCGTTGCCGCGGAAGCTGAACGAGACGTTGGAAACCCCGCCGGAAATGTGGGCGTGCGGCAGGTTTTCCTTGATCCAGCGTACCGACTCGATGAAATCGACGGCGTAATTGTCGTGCTCGGGGATGCCGGTGGCGATGGCGAAGATGTTCGGGTCGAAGATGATGTCTTCGGCCGGGAAACCGATCCCGGTGAGCAGCTCGTAAGCCTTGCCGCAAATCTCGATCTTGCGGGCGTAGGTGTCGGCCTGGCCCTTCTCATCGAAGGCCATGACGATCACCGCGGCGCCGTAGCGGCGGGCGAGCTTGGCCTGTTCGAGGAACTTGGCTTCGCCTTCCTTCATCGAGATCGAATTGACGATGCCCTTGCCCTGGATGCACTTCAGGCCGGCTTCGATGACTTCCCACTTGGAGGAGTCGATCATGATCGGCACGCGGGAAATATCCGGTTCCGAAGCGATCAGCTTCAGGAACTTGTCCATCGCGGCGATGGAATCGAGCATCGCCTCGTCCATGTTGATGTCGATGACCTGGGCGCCGTTTTCCACCTGCTGGCGGGCGACGGCCAGCGCGTCGTCGAAGCGGCCTTCGAGGATCATCCGGGCGAAGGCGCGGGAGCCGGTGACGTTGGTCCGCTCACCGACATTCACGTACAGCGAACCGGGGGTGACGTTGAACGGCTCCAGCCCGGACAGGCGCAGCGCCGGGGCGATGTGCGGGCGCGGACGCGGGGTAATCGCCGCAACCTGGCCGGCGATGGCGCGGATGTGGTCGGGAGAGGTGCCGCAGCAGCCGCCGACGATATTGACGATGCCGGCCTGCGCCCAGCTGGCGATTTCCTCGGCCAGCATTTCCGGGGTTTCGTCGTAGCCGCCGAAGGCGTTGGGCAGGCCGGCGTTGGGGTGGGCCGAGACGTAGCAGTCGCAGACCCGGGACAGTTCCTCGACGTGCTGGCGCAGATCCTTGGCGCCCAGCGCGCAGTTGAGGCCGAAGGACACCGGCTGGATGTGGCGCAGCGAGTTCCAGAAGGCTTCGGCGGTCTGGCCGGACAGCGTGCGGCCGGAGGCGTCGGTGATGGTGCCGGAGATCATCACCGGCCAGCGGCGGCGGGCGATGTCGAAATATTTCTCGATGGCGAACAGCGCCGCCTTGGCGTTCAGCGTGTCGAACACGGTTTCGACCAGCAGGATGTCGGCGCCGCCCTCGATCAGGCCGGTGATGGACTCGACGTAGTTGGCGACCAGCTCGTCGAACGTGACGTTGCGGTAGCCGGGGTCATTGACGTCCGGGGAGATCGAGGCGGTACGGCTGGTCGGGCCGAGGACGCCGGCGACGAATCGCGGCTTGGCCGGGTTCTGCGCGGTGAATTCGTCGCAGAGCTTGCGGGCCAGCGCGGCGCCTTCAAAGTTCAGCTCGTAGACGATCTCGGTCAGGTTGTAATCGGCCTGGGAGACGGCGGTGGAGTTGAAGGTGCAGGTCTCGAGGATGTCGGCACCGGCTTCGAGGTACTCCCGGTGGATGCCGCCGATCACGTCCGGCCGGGTCAGCACCAGCAGGTCGTTGTTGCCCTTGACGTCGTGCGGGTGGTCCTTGAAGCGGTCGCCGCGGTAATCGGCTTCGGTCAGGCCGTGACGCTGGATCATGGTCCCCATCGCGCCGTCGAGGATCAGCAGGCGTTGGGAAAGCAGGGAATGGAGTTCGGCGGTACGGTCGGGCTGCATGGTCATCACCTCGGCAAGACTTCAAGAACGGGTGACGCCGCCAAAAGCAAACGGCGCCACAAACCGGCTGGTTTGCGAGCGCCGTTGATCAGTGCCGAGCCTGGCCCGGATGGGGTCGCAGCGCTCCTCGGCAGGGGCGGGAGTTTACTGTCCCCGCCCTGCGCTGCCAAGGGCGGGGATGGGCGGCTGGCTCAGAACTTGAGATTCACGCCCAGGTAGATCGAGCGGCCCATGCCGGGAACGAGCTGACCCCAGCCGAACATGCCGTCGGTGCCCGGCGGATTGATGCTCATGGTCCGGCCCTGGCCGGTGTAGGCACCACCCAGCGGCAGCAGGTAGCTGCGGTCAAACAGGTTTTCGACACCGAAATCGACGCGGACGCTGGACCATTGGTAGCTGCTGCGCAGGTTGACCAGGCCGTAGCCGGGGGTGCGGACTTCGTTACGAACGGTGGAGAGCCGCGTCTTGCTGCTGACGCCGACCACTTCCAGCGCGTTGTTCCAGTTGCCCTGGGCCTGGGTCAGGCTGAGGCGGCCGTTCAGCGGCATCTGGTTGTAGAGACCGCTGCCGGTGTCGAGATTGCTGCCATGGACGTAGCTGGCGCTTCCCTTCAGGCCAAAACGGCCCAGATCGTTGCGGCCCAGCGGCATCTTGCCGGCCAGGTCCAGGCCGTAGAGTTCGGCGCGCTGGTTGCTGTAGCGCAGCGCGTTGTAGCCGGTGGCGTTGTTGGTGACCCGGGTGACGTCGATGTAATCCCGGACCCGGGTGTAGAACGGGGTGGCGCTGGCTTGCCATTCCCGGTCGGCGCCATGCCAGTCCAGCGTCGCGGACAGGGTGTCCGCCTGCTCCGGCCGCAGTTCGGGGTTGCCGATATAGCCATTGCCGTCGCCGACATAGTTGTTCATCACCGCGGCCATCGTCCAGGTGGACCAGGTATAGCGTTCGTAGAGGTTGGGTGAGCGGGTCTTGTGGGCGTAACCGAATTCCACATCCAGGGCTTCGCTGTGCTGATGGCGGGCCAGGGCGCTCATGTCCCAGTTCTGGTCCTTGCGGTCCCGGTTCAGGGCGTTGAAGGCCGCGGCATCGGCGACCTGGTTCCCCATCGCCCCCACGGCGCTGCTGTAGCCGACGACATTGCCGGTATTGCTGTGGACCTGCTCGTAGCGCAGGCCCAACTGGGTGCTCCAGCTCGGGTTGAGCGTCCGTTCCCATTCGCCATAGACGGCGCTGCGGTCGCGCTGGCCGTTGTTGATGTTCCAGAAGGTGCCCGGCCACATGCCGCCGCCGGACGGCGGCCACCAGTCGTCCAGCCGGTAGGCCTGCAGTTCGGTGCCGATGCGCAGCAGGTCGGCGGGGCTGAGGCTGAATTCGCCCTTGACGCTGAGGCCGCTGGTCTTGCCCTCGGTGTACATCGGCATCCCGGCCGCACAAGTGCTGCTGAGCGGAGAACAGGGCTGGCCATAGACCTGACCGACGACGTTGGAGCTGGTGCCGTACCAGTAGCGCTTGTCCGGGCCGAAGTCCATGTAGTGATTAACCCGTTCGTGGTACAGCCGGGCTTCGAGATTGCCCCAGTCGAACTGCCCCAGGTAGCGCAGGTTCAGCCGGGTCTGTTCATTGCCCAGCATGTCCATGCGCTGGTTGGGGTACAGCTCGTAGGGAATGTCCTGATAGCCCAGCTTGGCTTCAAACAGGTGGTTGCCGCCGCGCAGGGCCAGCGTCAGCAAATGGTTACGGGCGTCGTAGGCGGTGGAGCCGACTTCGTTGCGGGCCAGTTCGTGGCCCTGGCGCCCGGTGGCGGTGTAGTTCTTGAAATCACCGCCTGCCTTGTAGTTGTCGGCCTTGGTCATGGCGCCACTGTAGGTGAGGCTGATGCTTTCGGTGGCCAGCGTGGCGCTGGCATTGACGCTCTGGCTGTTGCCGTTGCTGCGATAACGGGCGCCGATTTCGCCCTTGAGCAGCGTGCCCTGGCCGGGCGCGGCGAATTCCGGGTTCCGGCTGTCGGCGACGATGACGCCGCCGATGCTGTCGCCACCCAGGCTGACCGGGGAGATGCCGGCATACACCTTGAGATTGCCGACCTGGGTCGGGTCCAGATAGGACAGCGGCGAGTTCATGTGATTGGGGCAGGAGGCGATCATGTCCATGCCGTCCACCTTGGTCCGCAGCCGGTCGTCGGCCAGGCCGTGGATGGCGGGCAGGCTGGAGACGCCGCCGGCGCCGTAGAGGCTGACGCCGGGGATGTCCCGCAGCAGGTTGGCGGTGTCGCTGGTGGCAGCGCTGAGTTGATCCCGCTCCCGCTGATTGACTCGGGCGCTGGCATCTTCCTGTTTGCTGGCGGTGATGCGAACTTCGCTGACCTGGCTGTCCTCGGCTTTGGCGAGCAGGGGCAGCGTGGCGATCAGGAGGGCCAGGGGTTTGAGCAGATGGCGACTGCGGACAGGCGATAGCATGATAAGTTCCGTAAAGGCGGAGGAAAGTTCGCGATTTTATGAAAAAGTTCACATCTGCCCCTGCGGCAAATTGTCGCAGTGGTGGGCAATTCGCCTTGGTGCGACGTTTTGCCGCATGCCTGCAACTTGCCTATCCGCTAGCATCGCAAGTCGCCACTTTTTCCTGATGGGGATTCCGATGACCGCTGAACCAACTTCGCCGCCTGCTGCTGCCGCCGAAACCGGGCTGTGCCGCTGCGAGGCGGGGGCCACCCTGTACCGTGCCGGGGCCAGCGGCCGCGCTTGGCGGGTGGAAAAGGGGTCGCTGCGGCTGGATCGGGTGCTGGACGATGGCGAGCGGGTGTTTGCCAGTCTGGCTGTGGCCGGAGACGTGATTGGTGCCGAAACCCTGCTGCTGGGCACGCATACGTTTGAAGCGGTGGCGCTGGCGGAGTGCGAGCTGACGCCCTGGCCGGAAGGGCTGGGGCGGCCGGCGGGGGAAAGCCTGTTGCAGACGCTGACGGCGGTCGAGCGGCGGGCGGCGGATGTGATTGCGCTGCGCGGTGGTCAGGCGATGGAGCGGGTGACCCGGCTGATCCAGTTGCTGGCCCGGCGCGACGACAAGGCGACCCAGGTGGTGCTGCCGCCCCGGCGCGACATCGCTGACATCACGGCGCTGACGATAGAAACCGTTTCCCGCACCATCACCGCCTTGAAGCGTTCCGGCTTCCTGGTTCCGGTCAAACGGGGCGATACCCCGGCGCTGAACCGTTTCATCTGCCCCTGAGCGGGAGCGGGTCTGGACCGGCTCAGCGGGCTGGTTCGGTGACGAAGGCGATCCGGGCGATGCCGGCCTTCTGGGCGTCGGCGAGGACCGCCGTGACCTGCTCGTAACGGGTGTTGCGGTCGGCGCGCAACTGCAGTTCCGGAATCTGCGGCCCGGCGACGGCCTGGGCAAAACGGGCGTGCAGCCCGCTGCTGTCGCTGACCTCCCCGTTGATGAAAACATGCCCCTGGGCGTCGATGGCGACCTGCAGCACCAGCGGCTTGTCGTCCAGCTTGCGGGATTCCACCTTGGGCAGATCCACCGGCACCGCCTGGTGGAACAGCGGGGCGGTGATGATGAAGATCACCAGCAGCACCAGCATCACATCCACCAGCGGCGTGGTGTTGATCTCCGCCATCGGCTGCGGGCCGTGGCCCTGGTCGAAGGAACCGAAAGCCATGCTCAACCCTTCTGCCGGGCGGCGCGGGCCGCGTCGAGATCGACCAGCTTGTCGCCGGGGCGGCCGCGCAGGCCGGTGGTCAGGTAGGCGTGGAGGTCGTGGGCAAAGCCATCAAGCCGGGCCAGGGTCAGGCGGTTGTAGCGGGTGAAGGCGTTGTAGGCCAGTACTGCGGGAATGGCGACGAAAAGGCCGGCGGCGGTCATGATCAGCGCCTCGCCCACCGGGCCGGCGACCTTGTCCAGCACCACCTGGGTGGCCCCGGCCAGCCCGACCAGCGCGTGGTAAATCCCCCAGACCGTGCCGAACAGGC